>JAYTIA010000566.1:0-9159 GCA_043732145.1 Saprospiraceae bacterium | reverse complement strand
CAACGATACGTTTGTTTTCCCCACATAATAGATTTACCGCCGGTGTGATAGCCACGAATCCAATCGTAGGGTTTTACTTGATTATACGGGTGATCTTTATCGTTCACAAAAAATTCTGCCGAGCCTTCATCGTAATTATACACTTTACTTTGAATTGGATTTTCTTCACGCTGTTTCGCTGTTTTTGCACCACGGTGCATGAGTTCCCAAGGTGTTTTCATGGTACTCGGATAATCCACAACGTGTTCAACGTGATTACCACGTTCAAGTACAATGGTTTTCAATCCTTTCTCGCACAATTCTTTGGCAGCCCAGCCGCCTGAAATACCCGAACCAATTACGATGGCATCGAAGGTATGTTTTTTAATTGCTTCCGTGTTCAAATTCATTGTTTAGTACTTTATACAGTTATTTTATGGTTGTAAGAGAGAATCTTATAAAAATATACTTCACAATTCTAAAAATCTCTGCCAAATATAAATCTTTAATCGAAAAACAAAGTCGAAAAACTATATAAATTTGTAGAAAAATTTTAAAGTATGTGTGTAAATCAAAATTTCAATATTCTTGAAGCCTTACAAACCGAACATTCAAAAGCTATGACGAATAAAATCGTGAAATTTATCGGCGACGATGGTGAAAGAATGTTGGAGTTGATGACTTGTTTTTTCGGAGATGATGCGCGTATTAGTCAACGTGCGGCGATGAGCGTTTGTTGGGTGGCGGACAAATATCCGGAATTGATTGAACCCTATTTAGAAAAAATGTTGTTGCTATCTCGCGCATCGAATGTGCATTATGCTTTGCAACGCAATACGATGCGCGTTTTACGCGAGTTGCCGAAAATTCCTGAATCTGTGTTGGGTTTAGCTACTGATACTGCTTTCAAATTTTTGGAAATACCGAGCACACCGGTGGCAATTCGCGCTTTTTCGATGCGTGTGTTGTATAAAATTTCTCAAAAAGAACCGGATTTGAAAAATGAATTAAAACTCATCATCGAAACTTTTTTACCGCACGAAACGCTGCCGGCTTTTACTTCAACAGCGAAAGAAATATTGAGACTTTTGGGTAATTGACAATGGACAATTGACAATTGACAACGACCAATTATTATTGGCATTTTTAATGATTTAATTGACAATTGACAACGACTAATTATTATCGGCGTTGTCAACTGTCAATTGTCAATTAAATCGTTATTAATTATTTCGGATAATTACTCATAAACTCAAAAATATAGCCGCGATTTTTCAGCATATCAATTATTGTGCGCAAATCATTTTGTCCGTGTTCTGTTTGTAACATTTCATCGTGACCTAAAATCACTAAATGATTTGGCGTAGCCATGTGCTGCCCTTCAAATAATTCATTCACTTGATTAACAAATGCATTCGGTGTTTTTTTCGGCAAAGCACTTTTAGCGTTATGTTCCCACTCGATATCCCAACCGTAAACGCGAAAACCGTTTTCCAATAAAATAGCTGCCGTTTTTGCGCCGTTTTGATCCCAACCGCGTCGCAAATTCGGTGTCGCCCAAATATCGCGTCCAGGCATACGAATTACTTTCAAAGTTAAATTCAGCTTCGTTTCGTTACCAATCATATCTTCTGCCGCCGAGTTTGGCGAGCGATAAAAATCGAGATAATGTCCGTTAGCGTGCGAGTACGAGTGGTTATAGACTTCCATGTACGGCGAGCGTTTCATATCGTCAAGATAACTCATAAAAACTTTATTCGCCAATGCGTGTTTACCGACTGCAAATTCAGAAATCTTAACTTGTTTTTCTTCCGCAATCTGCAATAAAATATTTGACGGCGATAATGGTCCGTCATCCATCGTAAAATATACGACGCGTGAAGTACTGTCGAGTTTTGCCGGCGGTAATTTTTTCGGTTTCAATGCCGAAGAGTCTATTTTTGCGACCGTATCTATTTTTATTTTGGCAGTATCTAGCGGCGGTGTTCCGGAAGAAAAAAGCGTATTATTTTTACAAGAAAATAATTCAACCAGAAAAAATATCAGTAAATTTATGGACATAAAAGAGCGAACAGCGTTTTTCATTGTTATTTTATTTCGGACTTTGGACAGAAATCAGTCCGAAAGATTAATTATGAATGGTTATTAGTATATGATGCGTTAAGAAACGCAAAAGTAAAAAAATACTCGATAAATAGGAAAGGATTTCAGATTTATAATTTTTTGATTTTTAGTGCCGCACTCTTACTTAAACGGTCGAAAAATTAAATATAATTGTTTGAAATAGCTGTAATTTGGATATTTTTCGCCCCTACGAATACCGTAATCCGGCATAATATCCACCGGAGGTAAATAACCCGTTCTGAAAAGCCAATCTTGTATTGAAAGTTTCGTTGCGAAATTCACGCCGCCTCTTCTTTCCGGCGGTAAATTCATCGCATGATGCCATCTGTGTAGTTGCGGTCCGTTGAAAAAGTAAATTAAATATCCCATATTTATTTTTATATTCGAGTGGTTAAACATTCCCCAAACTGCATCTAATGTCGCTTTCAAAATAGCAATTTCCGGTTTCGCACCCAGCAAAACAATAGGTGCGTACTCGAAAGATTGCGCGATTAGAATTTCAAAAGCATGAGAACGCGAACCAACCAACCAATCTACTTCGGGTGTTGCGTGTGCTGCTTCATGTACACGCCATAGATATTTGTTGCGGTGTTCGATGCGGTGAAACCAATATTGCCAGACATCGTGCGTGACAAAAAAAAGAAAAAATTGTTGTCCGATAGTCCAATCGCTGATAAGATGTAAACGTGATATACCCGTGCCGGAGTCAAGCGTTGTACAAATAAAAGCTATCACAATGCCAAGAAAATAATTTTGAATGATGGTGTACCAGAATAAATCCATCCAATACCCTTTGCGAAAAATTTTATACCCTTTTTGATAAGGATAAAATCGTTCAAAGCAAGTTAATACAATTGCCCATGTTAAAATGATACCGATAGAAAGAATTTCGGGACGCATGGTTTTAAGAATTTGGGTTAGTGCATTTACATAAATTTTATATTTTTTTCTCGTGACCAATTTTATATAAAGCATACACCGTAAAAAAAATTGCTAACCCGGGAAAAACTGCCAGCCACCATGCCGACGAATCGTTGCGGGCAGCACTTAGTAGTGATCCCCATGTCACTTGTTCGGGCGGCAAACCCAAACCGATGAATGATACCAATGCTTCAAATAAAATCCCGCCGGCTACAGCGAAAGTTGCGGAGAGTAATAATGGGGACAAAATATTGGGTAAAATATGTTTCAAAATAATTTTAACAGGGCTTAAACCCAAAACATTTGCCGCCTCTATGAAATCTTGTTGACGAATGCGGAGTGTTTCGGCACGCGCTAATCGCGCAAAATTCATCCAAGATGTAATACCCAATAAAATCATGAGTCCGTTTACACTGAAAGGTTTTTGCGATACGGCAACTGCTGCCATGAGCCATAAAATAATCGGAATAGCTTGAATGATTTCCGTAAAGCGCATCAAAACCAAATCTGCCGGCAGCGTAATGTAGGTTTTTAAAATCGGTACGTTTCTGAATAATTTATCAGTTTTTACTAAAACAAATAGAGCAAAGCCGGTGAAAAATTTTAGAAGAATAGAACCAATTAAAAATGATCTGTCTTGTTCAACCCAAGCGTCGAAAAGAAAAAAAGACAGTGAAAAAACTACTAACCAACCTATAAGCGCACCTAATCGAAAACGCAAACTGTGATCTCCAAAATACCCGGCAATAACGCCGATGAGCGTTCCGAGTAATAGAGCAATTAAACTGCCGCCGAAACCAACCAACAAAGCGGTGCGCGTCCCATTGATGATGCCGGATGTGACATCACGCCCCAAATTATCGGTGCCGAGCCAATGCCGGTGATATAATGAAGCCACATTTTGTTGTTGGAAAGGGCTGACCGTCACGTTATCTAAATCGGTTTGAGTAGCAGAATAAGGTATGAATGCCGGTATAAATCGGTGTTGATCATTGGCAATGGTAGAACCGGCAAACGCCAGAACGATAAGGCATAAAATAAAAATGCCGGCACCGCTGCGGAGTTTTGGCACATTGAAACTTTTTATTTTTTCTATGGTGTAGGTTAGCGTCATTTTTTATTTGCTGTAGAGTTGCATTGGTCTCTATCATTTTCTCTTTAGCAAACAAAGTTAGTTGATTTTTTTTAAGTATCAAACATAGTTTTTTATTTCATAAACCACATAGACACATAGTTGACATAGGACATATATTTTTGTATTTTTACGCAGGCAGTTTTATTGTAAAGGTCGTACCTTTTGTGGAAGAATCTTTTACAAAAATTTTTCCATTGTGGTAGTTTTCTACAATGCGTTTCGAGAGCGATAAACCGAGACCCCATCCGCGTTTTTTTGTCGTGTAACCGGGTTGAAAAACGGTTGTCCATTTATCTTTCGGAATACCTTTTCCGGTGTCGCTGATATCAATACACACCCAATTTTTTTCGGTATAAACTATGGCGTTGATTTCACCTTCGCCGGTTTCCATGGCATCGAGTGCATTGCGCATGAGATTTTCGATGACCCAATCGAATAGATGTGCGTTAATATTGACAATTTTCGGTGCGGATTCTACGTTCGGAAAATTAAACACGACGCGACGTGGTGCACGTTTTTGCATATAATCGCGACAGCGCTCTAATTCTTCGTATAAATTTTTAGGAATTAATTCCGGTTCCGAGCCGATTTTTGAAAACCTGTCCGCCACTAACGATAAGCGACTGACATCGTTGTTCAATTCATCTACAATGGCTAAAGTTTCAGGATGGTCTTCATGATTGGCTTTTAAAAATTCTATCCAACCCAAAATTGCGGCAATCGGCGTACCAAGTTGGTGGGCAGTTTCTTTCGCCATACCGACCCAAACGCGATTTTGTTCCGACCGACGCGACGAACTGAAACCCAAATAACCGAAACCGATAAAGAGCGTAATAAGAATAAATTGAAAAAGCGGATAGTATTTAAGTAGTGTCAGTATTTTAGAATCATCGAAATAAATGCGTTGATAAATAGAGCTACCTATATCTTTTACTAAAAACGGTTTCTCGCCCGAACCGATAATTTTGTTGAGTTGCGCGGTTATATATGCAGTATCGGCGGCAGTTTTTAAACTGTCGTTCGGAAAACGGCTGAAGTTTTTGACATCCATTATTCTATAATAGCTGTCCGTAAGAATAAGAGGAATAGTTGAATTAGAATCGTTTATTTTGGCTATAAATTCTTTGACACTTTGCGGCAAATTATTAAATTCTTCGTTGGTAAAATTGATATTTGTTTCAGCAGCATTTTTAAAAATTTCAACGCGCTCCGATTCTTCTTGCCGCAGTTTTCCCACTAAATAATTTGTGTAAACTGCCGAAATAAGTATGATAATCATACCGGCTATTGCTAAATACCATTTCCATCGCGTTTTTAGAGAGCCTAAATCTGTTGTTGCGCGAAATGTATTTTCTATATCGGACAGGTTTTTCATGACCGGAATTTAGTGTGCTATTTTGACGGGATCAATTAGAAAACTTATGACCAATCATAACGCAATATACAAAAATGTATTTTAAAACATTGGTGACGAGACGATGCAATACTTTATTGCCGACAATTTTTAGGGCGTTACCATATTCCTGTGTCCTAAGAACAGCCTATGTCCATTATCCATTGGGCATATCCGTCCATTATCCATTGTCCATCGTTCGGTGTCCGGCATCCATCATCTTTTAATACTTCTCTCAAAAATACGTTTATTTCCCGAAAAATCTGTCACTTCTAATTTAAAAATATGTTCTCCTTTAGGAATTTTATTTTCGTTGAGGTTATGAAAAATAGTGGCGTATTTCGCATCATACTCCATTAGTAAAAATTGATTGTCCACCGTTGCGCGATACTTAAAAGTGGTGCCCTCGCCCATCGGTTCAAAATTATCTTTTATTTTGAAAGAAATTTTGCTTAAGGCTTTTAAATCGGTTTGAAAAGAGACAGGCGTTATCGTCGGTGCAATTGTATCAAGCATAATACAGTAATTACCGAAATTATTATCTTGTGCCGATAAATAACCATCATTGCGCCAGGAGCCGCCACAATTGTACGTGCGCTCATCATCACGTTCGCAATAAGCAACAAATGCTTTTTGTCGGAGTGAATCCGGTAAGTTTTGCGGCGCAATCGCTATTTCAAAATCTCGGTGCAAAGGTGTGTTTGTGTTATGCAAATGATAGACCGACGAAAAAGTACCGGATTCGCGTTGCGTTGTGCCAAATTTCATGTACAAATTGTCGTATAAACAACCTAACGGGAAACGAATTTCCGCACCTACCGGTTGGAGCAAACTGATTTGATCATACGGTAAAAAGTATTTGTAATTTGAATTTTTCGATGCTTTATGCACATCTATATCTTTATTTTTGACCAAAAAATTTAAAGATGTGGCGTTACCTAAAACATCTTCAACGGCAATAGAAATTTTTTTTGCTGCCGGTGACATATCAATAATGCCGTAATTCAAAACAGAATCGTACATCGTGAGGTGATTGCCGGGTAAAACAAACGTCCGGTGCAAATGTATTTTCGACGTTTTATAATACTCGTAATCGGTATGCGCATTCAGATAGCGCGATTCGGCAAACCCGCACGTTTCTGCCGTGAAACGATAAATGGTTTGCGAATCTACTTTTGTCAAAAGTTTGTATATCCCGTTTTTACCGGATTTGCCGTCTGCTGCATCATTTACTTCAATCGCAAAAGCAATTTTATTGTAAGGCACGGCTATAGTATCTTTTTCCAAAACATACCCGCCGTTTTTTTTATTCGGATAATAAACGTTTGAACCTATAATTTCATTTTTATCGTTTAAATAATAGGCTTTCAATAAACTGATGACAGGTGGCGAATGATCCGGCACATAAAAACCAAACAACAACGGATTAATCGCTTTTTCTGTTGCAGTTTCTCTGATTTCAAAATGTAAATGCTCGCCAAAAGAATTTCCGCGCGTACCCATTGTACCGATTTGCTGTCCTTTTTTTACGCGAAACTGTGTTGTATCAAGTGAAATATTCTGCTCAAATTGTTCAGCGGTGTATTGTTTTTCGCGCACAAAACGCATCACTTCCGGCATAAAATTATCGAGGTGCGCATAAACGGTTGTGTATCCGTTGTCGTGAATAATATAAAGTGCTTGTCCATAACCGCCGCCTTGTGTTTTTATGCGCCCGATATATCCGTCTGCCGCCGCGAAAATCGGTTGATGTCCCGCCGGTTTTGTCGAACGCATATCTATTCCGGCATGAAAATGATTGCCGCGTAGTTCTCCGAAAGAACCACTCATCGAGAGCGTACCATCAATCGGCAACTGAAAATAATTTTTCGGATAGTCCGCTGCTTTCACCACCGTACCTGTTATCGGCGGTGATTGAAAAGAAGTCAGTAAAAGTGTCGTTAAGAAAAATAGCGTCGAAAAAAAAATGCGCATTATAAATTGGTGTTTCATATTCAAGTGCAAAAGTATGGTTTTGGAATGAGGAATGAGGAATGACGAGCGATGAATTTTTTCGCTTGCACTTTTTAAACCATGATTTATAAGATTTTAAGATGAGCAAGATTTAATTACCATCCTGCTCATCTTAAAATCTTATAAATCATGGTCATTGTCTCTCCTCCTCCAAAAAAATTCTCACCGCAGATACAGACACCGTTTTATCCGAAAAAAAACTGATGGCTTTTGAAGCTTCATCGCCGGTGGCTTGGTATTGATGCAAAATATTAGTCAAGTGCATTTTCATGTGTCCTTGTTGAATACCGGTCGTGACGAGTGAACGCAGTGCCGAAAAATTTTGTGCCAAACCAATTGTTGCAATCACCGACATCAATTCTTCCGCACTCGGTTGACCCAAAATCTTCATACTCAATTGTGCCAACGGATGCAAATTCGTTAGTCCGCCGACAGTGCCGACGGCGAGCGGAATTTCTAACCAAAAACGAAAATAATTATTTTCAATCGTACACGATGAAAGACTCCGATATTTTCCGTCACGTGCCGCATAAGCATGTGCGCAGGCTTCGACGGCTCTGAAATCATTCGCGGTGGCTAACACGACGGCATCAATGCCGTTCATAATGCCTTTGTTGTGTGTGACGGCACGAAACGTATCGAGTTGTGCAATGCGCACGGCGCGGCGAAATTTTTCGGCGTACAACTCGGCATGTTTATCATTAAAATCTTTTACGGGACATTCTACTGAAACTTTAACGATACATTGCGGTGTATAATTCGAAAGAATACTCATAATTATCATCGGTGCGTTACCGGTTTTTTCATCCAGTAGCTGCGCAAATGTTTGTGCCACATCTTCCAAAACGCTGTTGATAAAATTCGCACCCATTGCATCGCAAGTTTGAAACGCGACTTTCAATTGAAAGTAATCGGGTTCTTCGGTTGTAAAATCTTTCAAAACAATATCCGAAATACCACCGCCGCGTTTTTCCATATTTTCCGTGATAGGTTTTGCGTGTGCCAGCAATGCGGGTTTCATTTCCGAAAAGCAAGCCGCTAAAACTTCGGCATTACCTTGCCAAATAAAATGTACTTGTCCTTCTTTCGTTGTGCCGATAATTTCTGTGTGAAATCCGCCACGTTTTAACCAATATTTTGCACCGGCAGAAGCGGCAGCGACGACACTGCTTTCTTCAATTGCCATTGGAACGGCGTAAATTTTTTCATTGATTTTCACATTCGGAACGATACCAAAAGGTATCGGAAAATTACTAATCGTGTTTTCGGAAAAACCATCGAATTGTTTTTGAAATTCTGTGTCACTGTGCCAAAATTTTTCCAAAGTTTGTACGCCGGAAGTGTCACCTTCGAGATAATTATCCGTTAACCAGTTTATTTTTTGAGCTTTCGATAGTTTTGAAAAACCTGATATTATTTTATTGGACATTGTACGTTAATAAATTTTTAAACCGCATAGGCACATAGAAAATTGTAAGGGGTGAAAATAATATTTTTATAGCAAACTGTGTTATCTATGTACCTATGCGATTTAAAAAAAATTAAAACAAGTTCCAAGTAAACTTTATTAATTTTGCACGTTTTAAATTTGTTT
>JAYTIA010000565.1:0-3521 GCA_043732145.1 Saprospiraceae bacterium | reverse complement strand
TAACTTTTGCACTTTGGTCAACTATTAGTATTCAAAAAGGTTATTTCTATAAAGAATCATCGGACATAATTACAAGTCGGATGTACGGAATTCATTATTTCACAATAAAACAGCAACTCGGACTTGAACTACCGCTACATATAAAAGACAAACATAAAACAGTCTGTATTTTCGGAAACGAACCGCAAGTATTTTTTTATGCGCGTCTGCGGTCTGCTTCCGGTTTTTTGTATTTGTATCCGACATTGGAAAGTCAACCGTATGCACAACAAATGGCAGATAAATTTATTTATGAATGTGAAACACGCGATCCGGAAATACTCATTTATTTCAACGGCACTGTACCGAGTCAAAATCCGAATACATCGGAGTATTTACAAAAATGGTTTGATAAATTTAAAAAGAACTATAAGATTATCGGACAAATTTATACCGCTGGTGGTGAGCCTGTTATTGAATGGAAATACGATTCAACGCAAAATAAAAACAAATTTATGTACGCTTTGATTTATCAAAAATGAAAGTGTATTATAAATCTTGAATTAAAACCCACGAAATCCAAAGCTGCATGTTTTAGCCACTCCTAGACTGCCCATAAATCAAATTGAGGACACGATTAAAAACTACACCATACGTTATAAGTGTTCCGATTCATGAAAAGTGGACACAAGTTCAGAATTTCAAAATTTTATTGATACAGTTATTTATAATCGGGAATTATTAAAAGTTTTTAAATTGACAAAATAGGTTTATTGGTGGATTTTATTTATTTCTCATTTAGTATGCAACCTTTTAAAACACGTGATGTCAATGTATTCGTAAACATCAACGAAAAGAAAAATTAGTGGACCAACATTACGACATTGTAAAAAATTGTTTGCGAGGCGAGCGTCAAGCTCAACACGAGTTGTATCGTTTGTACTCAAAGGCGATGTATAATACGTGTCTGCGAATGGTGGGTTCGATTGAAAATGCGGAAGATGTTTTACAAAATGCGTTCATTGATGTTTACACAAATTTAGAACATTTTCGCTTCGAATCAACAGTCGGTACTTGGATAAAAAGAATTGTGGTTAATAACTGTATCAATTTTATCAAGAAAAAAAAGATAAGTTTTACGGAATTAAGCGATAATTTTATAGAAACTTATTCCTACACGTCTGATGATAATAATGAAGCGGAATTCACGGTTGAACAAATAAAAAATGCAGTTCAGTGTTTACCGGAAGGTTATCGTATTGTGTTTTCGTTGTACGCTTTTGAAGGTTACGACCACGAGGAAATCGCCGAGATTTTAAAAATTTCTGAATCTACTTCTAAGTCGCAGTTTTCGAGAGCTAAAAGTAAAATAAGAAAAATAGTTGTTAATTGTTAGTTGTTACAATTATTAATAACAACTAACAAATAGCAACTGATAACTAACAACTGACAATTAACAACTATAAAAGTGGAGAATTTAGAAAAATTTATTGCTTCAAATCGCGCAGACTTCGATTCTGAAATGCCGCCTGAAAAAATTTGGTGCGGTGTTGAAGCACACCTGAATAAAAACGACAATTTACTTGTGAGTCATAAATTGCTCCCACAAAGCTCAAAGCTCAAAGCTAAAGGCATAAAGCTATTTATGCGCATCGCGGCAGCCGTCGCTTTATTAATCGTCGGTACTTTTATCGGCATTTGTATTCAGAAAAAATTAGATGTACGTGCCTCAGACGAAAGCGGAACACCATTAGCTTCTGACCTAAAAGAGGCGGAAAAATTTTATGATACGCGCATTAAATCGGATATGATACGTTTGGCTGCCTTCAAAGCCGACTCAACTATTTATTTCGATTTACGTCAAATTGATGCCGTGCAAGAAGAACTGCGACACGAATTGCAACAAGCACCGTTGAGTTCGCAAACAGAAATCATCCAGCGGATGATTCAGAATTATCAAATTAAAGCTGATATACTTGAAAAAGTGTTACAGCACGTCGAAAAAAATTCAAATCAATTCATCAATAAAGACTCTATACAAAATGAAAGTATTTAATAAAACATACGGTAAAATAGCGATTTTAGTTTATATAATTTTTTCTGCACTCACAATGAACGCAGGAACAAACTTGATTCAACCGGGCGATTCAACGATTGACAATCAAGAATTTGTAAAAACATACAGTAAAACTTTTCCGGCAACAGATAATACGCTCGTTGTACTGTCGAATAAGTACGGAAAAATAATTGTAAAACCCGGAACAAGTCTTGAAGTTGTTATTAATGTACGTATCACAGCGCGTTGTTGGAAACAAGAAGAAGCCAATAAAGTTTTTGAGCGCATCAATATCAATTTTTCCAACGGACCTAATTTTGTAAAAGCCGAAACACAAATAGAAGCAAACAAAAGCAATTGGTGGGGAAGCGATAGCCATTCGGATTATACGATTGATTACGATGTGATGATGCCTGCAAATTGTAAACTTGAACTCACCAATAAATACGGCGACAGTCATATCGGTGCATTGAATAAAGACGTGAAAATTGTTCAAAAATATGGTAATTTCAAATTAGAATCTGCGCATTATGCGGAAGTAGATTTAGCTTACGGTTCTGGTAATATTACTAAATTGGAAGGATTGAACGGCGTATTGGCATACGCAAAACTATACAATGCCGATTTAAAAGATGTCGTATTGAAATCAAAGTATTCGGAATTTCAAGCGAATAATATTAATACGTTCAACGTACAATCGGCTTATGACGATTATAAAGTAAAAGATGTAAATGTTGCAGTGATAGAAAGTCGATACGGTAATTTTGATTTTGGTGAAATCACCGACGTGCGCCTGTCGAGTAGTTATACCGATTTTAAAGTGCAAAAATTATTGAACAGTGCCGATTTACGCACAACTTACGGCGGCATAGCCATCAATGATGTGAAACCCGGCTTCGGTACGATAGATATTTTTTCGAGTTATACTGATTGCTTCGTTGGCTTAAATAATAATATCTCTTACCAACTTGACGCGAGTATGAATTATGCTTCATTGGCACGACCACATCTAGTGAGTACAAAAATAGATAACGCCTCCGGTTCGCGTCGCGATGTTATAGGTGTCGTCGGTGACGTGAACACAAAAAGTTTATTACGGGTAAGGTTGAATTATGGCGGGTTGAAACTGCATTAATTAGTTAATTGGTTAATTGATTTCTGAATCAAAAACTCATCAAAGATTCTGAAAATTCTGATTCGGAAATTGAACAAAAAAATCGCGCAAAGAAACAATTTCTTTGCGCGATTTTTTTTTTTGAAAAAAATTAATTTTTTTTCTTGCTTCTCACCAAAAATGGTGAGAAGCAAGAAAAAAATACGCTCTACCTTTGTGTTACAGGAAAGCAATATTGGCTAACCTCAACAAACTTTCTGCGAAATAAGGCCCCAAAAAACCAATATTAAATTCGTATGTTTTAAAAAAATGTGCAATTTTTATTTTAAAAAAGTTTCTTCTTACAATCACATTTTATATCTTTGATGACTT
>JAYTIA010000564.1:0-3525 GCA_043732145.1 Saprospiraceae bacterium | reverse complement strand
GCAACCGTTAAAGCCGTTTTTCTGAAAGAGCAAAATGTTTTCAGAATTACGATGACCGCACCGCTCATAAATCATGCAAAACATATTGCTTTTCTGGTTTTCGGAAAAGAAAAGGCAGAAGCCGTTCATCAAATTTTGTATGAAGCGCGGGATATAGAAAAATACCCCGCGCAACTTATCAAACCGACAGACGGAGAGGTAACATGGTTTTTAGATGAAGCCGCCGCGCTTGACATCGTTTAGTTTTACCACTCTAACGGCACGCTTACCCTAACACTGATATTCCTACCCATATTGAAAATCCCGTTCCTACCGGTAAAATTATTCGGATACGGTTCAAAATATTTTAAACGACTCATGTTGCTTTGATAAGCGACATCAAAAATGTTATTGCCGAGAATGGAAGCCGTTAAAATATTTTTTCCTTTTTCATTCATAAAAGTTGCACCAATACCAATGTTTGTAAGTACATAACCCGGCGTCGACGTTTCTGTTCCATAAGCTAAAAAGGCGCGATCTTGTGCGGCGTAATAAGAAATTTGTCCGTAAACATAAAAATTATTGAGGTGCGCAGACTTAAAATCGGTGCTGTAGCGCAATTCGGAAGTGCCGTGCAAGGGTGGAATAAACGGCAGATATTTTGAACTGTCCGGCGAAATTCCTATGATTGGTTTTTTATTATCACCTAATACCAGCGAAATTGAATTTTCAAAATGGATAGATGCCACCGGATGTATATCGAAACTCAGTTCACCACCGTAAAGTCGCGCTTTTCCTTGTTGAAATTGAAAAGTTTGATTACCGGCAATAATAACGGAATCTAAACCATGTGCATTGATAAGTTTTTCATTGAAAATATAATTATCAATCTCGTTGTTGAAAATACTCAAACTTGCCGAAACATATTTAGAGGCATAAATAAAACCGAGATCTTCTTGCGTACTTAACTCCGGCACAAAATTCGGATTGCCGATTTGATACACATTCGTACCCGGATGCACACCGTTAGAAGTTATTTCAGAAACATTCGGCGCACGATAACCGCGTGCGATATTCGCTTTCAGAGAAAACGCATTTGAAAAATTGTAAGTAAAACCGAGGCTGCCCGATGCACCTGAATAATCATGTTTGTTAGCAGCAAAATGAAAATCTCCGGAAGTATTTCCGGTATAAGTATCAAACCCGTTAGTTTTATCCGGAGAAGTATAGAGTGCGTCGTTTGAAAAAGACCGCGTATCGTATCGAATCCCGCCGGAAATATCCAATTTACCGAAACTGCGTTTGACTAAAACAAAAGGACCAAAATCAAATTGTTGATACGACGGAATCACGAACTCTGTTCCGTTCGTCGCGGTATTATTTTGATACATACCGTTCACACCGAGCAAAACATTCCAACCGTTTAATTCCGGCAGTGCGTATTTGAAATCGTAATTGTAAGTGTTCAATTCCAAAAACAAACCGGGAATATTGAGCCGTTCCGGATGCGAAAATTCTTGTCGTACACTGCGCTGAAAACCGATATTCGCCGTCAATAAGCCATCACCAATTACAAAATTATTATTCCAAAATGCGCGATAGTGTTGTATATGTTGGTGCGTTTTGTCGGTAATCGTGTAAGCAGTCAATTCTTGTGGAGAAACAATCGAGCGGAAAATATCTGCTTCCGTCATTTGTTTCGTGAATTGGCGTGAAGCAGAATCGCGACTGCCATCCGGAATGAGTTGCAGCGCGTCGTACAAAACGAAATTCAAGTGTGAATAACCCCATTTGCGATGAATACCGACCGAAGCATTTGCATCTGTTTCGTTAAAAGCTGTGCCGAAAACGCGCCCGTCAAATTTATTTTCGTAATTCGTCGCTTGTTTATGCGATAAACGTCCCGCCCATTCAAAGCCTTTATTGTTACCGCTCAACATCGCTGAACCGCCGAACGCGCCGTTGTTCGATTGATATTCGGTTAGTAAGTTACCGACAATTTTTCCGTCAGTCGGCGGTTGTGTCGGAATTAAATTGACAACACCGGCAAGTGCATCGGAACCGTAACTCAAACTTGCCGGACCCTTTACCACTTCGTAATGATCTACACTGTATTGATCCACCTCAACGCCATGTTCATCACCCCATTGTTGTCCTTCTTGTCGCACACCATCGTACAAAGTTAAAATGCGGTTGTAACCCAACCCTCTTATAAATGGTTTAGATACATTCGGTCCCGTCGTCACCGCTGAAACGCCAGGAATTGCACTAATTGCATCAATAGCATTGGTACCGACATGACTATCAATATATTCTTTTTTAATCGTAGTAATCGGTATCGGACTTCTGCGCACTTGCGTCGCTTTCGATAAACCTGTGACAACAACAGCAGATTGTTCAATCGGCGTTTCCGTCAAATCGAAATCCATTTTAGTTTCGCCATTAATGGTTACTTCTTTTGAAATAGTTTTGTAACCGATGTAACTTACTTCAATCAAGAAAGTACCCGTCGGTAATTCGGTAAATTGATAATTACCGTCAACGTCGCTCACCGCACCGATTTTTAAATCGTGAATGTAAACCGAAGCACCGATTAAGGAAGTTTTATTTTCCGAATCGAAAATTTTTCCGGAAAGTGTTGCTTTGCCTGTTGGTAAAGCAATAGCGGAAAAAAATAAAAACAGGCTCATACAAAAGAAGAGCAACCGTACATTTTTATATTTTATATAGAGTATCATGTTTTAGTTTTTAGAAATGAATGATGTCTCTGTGCGGTAAATTGTGCATAGAGATAAAAAAAAATAAAATAAAATTTCTAAAAACTAACAAGGCGGACCACGCCCGAAAGAAAAAGAGTGTAGAGAAGACGTGAAACAAAAAAGAAAAGAAAAAATAGATTTTTGAGGAATAATTTTCTCAGCCGACAGGAAAATAAATTTATGCGGTGTTTCAAAATTTGTAGATAATGCCCCGCAAAGCCAATCGCAATGATGGTGCGTTTTTTCGTCGTGCCAATGCGGTTTATCGGATTTGGAACAACAATCAGAAATGCGTTCCGAATTATGAAAACGGTGCGTGTGCCATTCGTGCAGCAAAAAGGCTGACGAAAACAACAGTAAAAGAATACTGACAACGAAACGTTGATAATATGTCGGTGTATGTTTTTGCAAGTACGCGCCGGATTTTTTCTAAAAATTATTGCAAAGATACACCATTAAACTGTAAGAAATATAAAGCTGAGATTTGGACTGCCGGAAAAAAAATGCGCCTCGAATTATATTCGAGGCGCATTTTTTACCACAAAACATTTTATTGACAAAATTAGCTAGGTTGAGACGTTGTATTGGGAGCCGGTGTCGGATTCGAGGCTTTGTAAATATCCCCTGATTTTTTCTTAACAAAAGCCGCTACTTTTTTTGCTTTAAGTGTTCTTAAAGCAGCGTCAGCACCGCCTTTGTAAGAATAAGTGCCGGCAATGACGTGCAATGTAGCGGAATTATCTAATTTCACTACTTCAGCTTTAGAAAAACCTAATTTCTTAAGTTT
>JAYTIA010000563.1:0-3525 GCA_043732145.1 Saprospiraceae bacterium | reverse complement strand
GACCATCCCGAAGTCAGGAAGACTGCCGTTGAAGAAATGGCACGCGTTCTTCACGATGATCAGAGCGTCCGTGGCTGGCTGGTTGACCAGGTAAATTCTGCCGAATTCTCTGATGTCAGAGTACTACGCCAAAATCGCGTAAAGCACTATTGAGAGAAACTTTTTTGTCTGTACTCGGTTGGCGTTTGCCGATAATTAGAGCACAAGCGACGTTGTAATTGCCGGCGGGAAATTTTTTCTCGTAAGTACCCGGAATCACTACTGAACCCGAAGGTACACGCCCTTTAAGTATCAAAGGTTTTGCACCGGTTACATCAATAATATGCGTTGATTGGGTTAATACAACATTAGCACCCAAAACTGCTTCGCGTTCGATATGCACACCTTCAACAACTATACAACGTGAACCGATGAAACAATCGTCTTCTATAATTGTAGGTGTTGCCTGTGGCGGTTCTAAAACGCCGCCAACACCGACACCGCCACTCAAGTGTACATTTTTTCCGATTTGCGCACACGAGCCCACTGTTGCCCAAGTATCAACCATTGTTCCGGCACCGACATAAGCGCCGATATTGATGTAGCTCGGCATCATAATTACACCCGGTTCTAGAAACGAACCGTAACGCGCAATCGCATGAGGCACGACACGCACACCTTGTTTAACAAAATCGCGTTTGAGCGGAATTTTATCGTGAAAAACAAAAGGACCAAACTCAATCGCTTCCATTTGTTGGATCGGAAAATATAAAATCACTGCTTTTTTTACCCAATCATTCGTCACCCAAATACCGGTTTCGTTCGGTTGAGCAACACGCAAAGTGCCGTTATCGAGTTGCGCGATAACGGCACGAATTGCATCTTGGGCTTCTTTTTCTTTTATCAATGCACGGTTTTCCCATGCCGCTTCTATAATAGTTTTAATCATTTTTAATGCTCTGCTTCATTAACTTCTTTTGCTTCTTCTAAGAATGCACCGACAGCTTGGACGGCACTTGCCATTCTCGGATAATCAATCGTGTAATGAATATACTTACCTTCGCGGTGCGTGTGAACCAATCCGGAAGCACGTAAAATTTTTAGATGCTGAGACGTGATGGACTGTTCTAACTTTAAAGTATTATAAATTTTATTGACATTGATGGTTTTGTTTTTGTCAATAAATTCTAAAATTTTCATGCGGAGCGGATGCGCCATTGCACGCAAAACATCGGTAGAAAATTTGAGTTTCTGATTGTTGATCGAGTCGGTTGTCCTTCTCATAGAGTCGTGTTTTTTGTTAATAATTTATAAATATTTTTCTGTTGTACAAATATGAAAATTTAAAGTATCTTAACAAAATTTTTTTCAAACTTTTTTTAAAATATTTTCTAGTACAACGAAAAAGTGGTTGAAAATTGCTTTTTTTTGGCAAAATATCGTGTTTGTGACTTGGAGAGCTAAAATTTAGGTATTTAAAATGCGCAATAAATTTTTAAGTTTATTTTTTTCTACTTCCACACCTAAATGAAAAAGATAAAGAAGAAAGCGTACAACCGCTTTGGTTTTTTTCCGATGGCATGAACGCAAAAAAACATTGTACGCTTTCTAAGAAGTTGTTTTGAAATCCGGTTAGGAAGCACCGCAACTTTTACTTTTAATGACCGGCATAGTCTGTTAATTCTTCTACTAAACGGCTGATGTGATTAATCCGATCTTTGTCAACACGGTAGTAAATAAATTTGCCTTGGCGTTCTGTAGCGACAACACCCGAACGACGTAAAATAGCTAAATGTTGTGAAGCAACAGATTGTTCCAAACGCAATTTGATATACAAATCAGTAACCGTCATTTTCTCGTTTTCTTCGAGTAAGTCAATAATTTGCTGACGCAGTTTGTGATTTACGGCTCTGAGTACAAGCACTGCTTTACGCAATTCTGCGTAATCCAGTTCTATTTCACCCTTACCTTTTTTTAAGACAATCGTTTCGTTACGTTGTTTTCTCATAATTGATGTAGTTTAAAGATATGTAGTTTAAATCAAAATTATTTCTGTATAGTTTTTTTTAAAATATCATGCCAAATAAAAACATACACTAATATTTTGAACTGTAAAGTTAAAAATACTTACATAATATACAAATTTTTTATGAAAATATGTTTGTTAATAGTTTATTTTTTTTGTTAACAGGGCGTTTTGATAGAGATAACGGTAATTTTTTATGAGTATGAGGTATTTCCAATAAATTTTTATACCCAAAACTTAGAGCTAATAATTTTCAAGTGAGAACCAGTTAAACTTTCTTACTTTTGTCGAGATGTTTAAAAATCAAAAATAATGCTCTCAAACATAGATCAAACAATTTTTCATTTCATAAATCATACGCTCCATTTCGGTGTGTTGAATAAACTTATGCCTTATTACAGGAGTATGTATTTATGGATACCGATTTATACTTTTCTTGCATCTTTTTTACTTTATAATTTCGAAAAAAAAGGTTTGGTTTTTATTTTATGTACCGCATTAACTGTAGGTATTACCGACACTGTGAGCAGCAAAGTGATAAAACCCGCTGTTGAACGTTTACGCCCATGTCAAGATGAAAATTTTAAATCGGAAGTAAAATTATTGGTTTCTTGCGGCAGCGGTTATTCGTTTCCGTCGTCACACGCAGCGAATCATTTTGCTTTAGTTTCGTTTTTAATTGCGGCTTGGCGATTGAAAAATCGTTGGGCTGTAATTGCATTAATATTCTGGGCTGCGAGTATCGGCATTGCACAAATTTATGTTGGCTTGCATTACCCTTCCGATGTCGTCGCCGGTGCTTTATTAGGTTTTGCGATTGGTAATTTTACAGGTTGGTTATTTTTCAGAATTGGACCTGAATTTGTAATTAATTTATGACCCTAATATCTTACTTTCTTTTATTTTTTTTTGTTTTAGCCGGCGGCAGTTTGGCTTTTAATCCAAACTTTCACAAAGAAGGTATACTCACACGGATTTTAACTTTTGTAGGGGCTTATATTCTCGGCATTTTAGTTTTACATTTATTACCGGAAGTTTTCAGAGATGCTACGCACAAACACATCGGATTATGGATTCTCGGCGGATTTTTTTTACAACTTTTTCTGGATCAATTATCACTCGGTGTCGAACATGGGCATATACACAATCATTTTCATTCCGGAAAAATGCGTTTTGTGTTACAAGTGATGTTAGGTTTATCGCTTCATGCTTTTATCGAAGGTATTCCTTTGGGGATGAATATACAGGGCAAAGAAACACTTACGCGCAATTTGTATTACAGCGTTGCTTTGCACAAAGCCCCTGAAGCATTTGCTTTAGTTTTACTGTTACTGTCGAGTCGCTTAACAAAAAACATTGTAGTTATTTGTTTGTTTGTTTTCGCGCTGATGTCGCCTACCGGTGCATTACTCGGTATGTTTTTAAACAATTTTTCGGATAAATTTTCTATCGTTTTAGCATTGGTGTGTGGTGCTTTATTTCATATTTCTACAACCATTATCTTTGAAAATGAATCGAGC
>JAYTIA010000562.1:0-3527 GCA_043732145.1 Saprospiraceae bacterium | reverse complement strand
TAACCAATAATTAATTTTAAAATAATGCTCAAGCTCACTCAACAAACGACACATATACGCACCGAAGATGCGCCGGGAATGCGCAAGTGGTATGTCGTAGATGCCGACGGCGAAACGGTCGGTCGTCTCAGTTCAAAAATTGCAACGGTTTTGCGTGGTAAAAACAAACCTACTTATACGCCGCACGTAGATACAGGCGATTTTGTAATTGTCACCAATGCAGATAAAATTCGTTTTACAGGAAAAAAAATGGCGCAAAAAGTCTATTTAAGCTATTCATTGTATCCGGGCGGACAAAAATCTGTGATTGCTCAAGATTTACTCGCGAAAAAACCAATGATGATTATGGAAGAAGCCGTTAAAGGCATGCTCCCGAAATCAAAATTGGGTCGCGCTATGTACAAGAAATTATTCCTTTACGCCGGTGCCGAACATCCGCACGCTGCGCAAAAACCGGAAAAACTTGTCTAATTAAAAATTAATAATTAAAAATTAAGACAGTAGATAATAGACCATAGACAAAGATTGATAAATTTTTTTCCGGCGTCCGTTGTCCATCATCTCTTAAAGTCCAACATTTAATAAATGGAACAAATAAATGCCGTAGGTAGAAGAAAAGCCGCAGTAGCGCGCATTTTTCTTCGCAAAGGAGAAGGCAAGATTACAGTCAACGGAAAAGATCACCGCGAATACTTTCCGCAAATGCACATCACGAACACAGTAACAGATCCATTGACAACTGTTGCCGTTGCCGGTGCTTATGACGTTATTGTCAATGTAAACGGTGGTGGTTTTAAAGGTCAAGCTGAAGCGGTGCGTATGGGAATCTCCCGTGCTTTGGTTAAATTGAACGAAGAATTCCGCAAACCGCTTAAAGTGAAAAAATTCTTAACGCGTGATCCGCGTGCTGTTGAACGTAAAAAATACGGACGACCTAAAGCACGTAAACGCTTCCAATTCTCCAAACGTTAATTTTTTTTACGTTATTCGTTATCTGTTATCCGTTATTTCAATTTAACGGTTAACAAATTGCGGATAACGAATAACGACTAACGGATAACTCTTCAACTTTTTAAATTAAATATTCCAAGTATAATGGAAAAGCCATCATATAAAGATTTTCTCGATGCCGGTGTGCATTTCGGTCATTTAAAACGCAAATGGAATCCAAAAATGCAACCGTTCATCTTTACCGAACATAAAGGCGTTCACATCATAGACCTTAACAGAACTTCTGAAGGTTTGGAACGCGCCGCTAATGCCATGAAAGTTTTGGCAAGCAGAGGCGGTAAAATTATGTTTGTTGCAACTAAAAAACAAGCCCGTGATATTGTTCAAGCAGCAGCTCTCAGCGTAGGTATGCCCTTCGTGACGGAACGTTGGTTGGGTGGTATGATGACGAATTTTGCGACCGTGCGGAAGTCTATCAAAAAAATGCAAAACATTGATTCTTTACTGAATGATGAAACTGCAACAAGCGTGACTAAAAAAGAACGCTTAATGATGGGTCGTGAACGCGACCGTATCGAAAAAGTGTTGGGTGGTGTGGCAAATTTATCGCGTCCGCCGGCAGCAGTTTTTTTAGTGGATATCGGACACGAACACATTGCTTTGCAAGAATCAAAACGTCTGGGTTTGAAAACTTTTGCAATGGTAGATACTAATTGCGATCCGAACACGGTTGATTTTGCAATCCCTGCGAATGACGATGCTTCAAAATCAATTGCTATTATCACACATTATTTGACTGAAGCAATTCGTCAAGGTTTGGAAGAGCGCAATAAAGCAAAAGAAGTAGTCGTAGCAAAAGAAGGAAATAATTAAATTTAGTCGGTTAGTCAGTTAGTCGGTTTGTCGGTTTAGTGCCGAATATCTGATTTTAATTTTAGCTAACGTACCAAACTTAATTCTTAATTTTTAATTCTCAATTCTCAATTAAAAAATGGCTGTATCACTCGACGATATAAAGAAACTGCGTGAAATGACTGGCGCCGGTATGGGCGATTGCAAAAAAGCATTAGAAGCTTCAAACAGTGATATTGAAGGTGCTATTGATTTTTTGCGCAAATCAGGTCAAAAACTTTCTGTTAAACGTGCAGACCGCGAAGCCAAAGAAGGTGTTTGTATCGCTTTAACTTCTCACAATCGTAACAACGGTATCGTGATTAAATTAGGTTGCGAAACGGATTTCGTAGCTAAAAATGATAAATTCATTGCATTGGCACAAAGCTTTGCGGAAATAGCTTTAAAAAAATTACCGGCTACTAAAGAAGAATTATTGGCTGAAATGACAAGCGACGGTATTTCAATTCATGAAAAAGTGCAAGAACAAACCGGTATTATCGGCGAAAAAATTGAATTGGCTGCTTATGATTTCATAAAAACGGCAGGCGGTGACGGTCAAGTGATTCCTTATGTTCACATGGGTAATCGTGCAGCAGTTATCGTTTGTTTGAATCAAGAAGGTCCTGATAAAATTGAAGCCGGTAAAAATGTAGCGATGCAAGTAGCGG
The DNA here is from genome assembly GCA_043732145.1 of Saprospiraceae bacterium. Lineage (GTDB taxonomy): Bacteria > Bacteroidota > Bacteroidia > Chitinophagales > Saprospiraceae > JAAFJT01. The sequence continues at coordinate 1,014 of JAYTIA010000562.1, read as the reverse complement.
CAATGAAACCGGTTTCTGTTGATAAAACAGGCGTTTCAGAAGAAATCATTGCGCGCGAAATCGAAATCGGGAAAGATCAAGCACGCACAGAAGGAAAACCGGAAGCCATGATTGAAAAAATCGCGCAAGGAAAACTCAATCGTTTTTATAAAGATTTCACTTTGTTGAATCAAGATTATGTAAAAGATGGTTCGATGTCGGTTGCTGCTTATTTAAACAGTATCAGCAAAGGACTTACTGTTACCGAATTTAAACACGTTCAACTCGGTTAATATCTCATTTCTATTAAAAAAGCGGACTTCAAAAAAGTTCGCTTTTTTAATGTAATGACGAGAGACTTACTGACGACGGACTTACTGTCAATAGATAATGGACATAATTTCATAAAAGAATCCATTGTCCATCGTGAGTAAGTCCGTCGTCAGTAAGACTATCGTCTATTTTCCGTCGTCAATAAGTCATAAAATAAAAAAAATGCTAAAATACAAACGTATCCTACTTAAACTCAGTGGTGAAGCCCTAATGGGCGACCAACAATACGGTATTACTGCCGATATGCTTCAACATTACGCGCAACAAGTGAAAGAAGTGGTTGAACTTGGTGCGCAAGTAGCTATCGTAATTGGCGGCGGCAACATTTACAGAGGCATTCAAGCAGAAAAATCCGGTATCGAGCGTGTTCAAGGCGATTACATGGGCATGTTGGCAACCGTCATAAACGGTGTTGCTTTGCAAAGTGCGATTGAAAGCGTCGGTATTTACACGCGTCTAATTTCTGCAATTGAGATGAAAGAAGTGGCGGAGCCTTATATACGTCGCCGTTGTATTCGACATTTAGAAAAAGGACGAGTTGTAATTTTTTCCGGAGGGACGGGCAGTCCTTTTTTCACGACCGATTCGGCTGCTGCTCTGCGTGCAAATGAAATTGGTGCCGATGTTATTTTAAAGGGTACAAAAGTAGATGGTATTTACACTGCCGACCCGAAAAAAGATCCGATGGCTACAAAATATCAT
>JAYTIA010000561.1:0-3542 GCA_043732145.1 Saprospiraceae bacterium | reverse complement strand
GAACCGGTTTTGCATTTCGGTATCGGCACCAATCAAGTTGTTGATTCTATTCGCGTGATTTGGCGCGAAGGCACTACACAATTGATGAAACAAATCACAGCTCCCGTTAAATTTATTTTTAAAGAAAAGGAAGCGAAAATAAAAATAGATGTGGCGCGTTGGACTGTAGATAACGGAAAAAATACGCGTCCGAAATTAAATGCGCCGCGTCCGGCAGTTTTCACCAATATTTCCAAAAATTTAAACTTGCCTTACAGTCACCGTGAAAATACTTTTTACGACACCGATAAAGAAAAACTTATGCCGCATTTGCTCTCAACAGAAGGACCAAAACTCGCAGTCGGTGATGTGAATGGTGATGGTCTCGAAGATTTTTACGTCGGTGGCGCGAAAGGACAGGCGGGACAAATTTTTCTTCAAACAAAACAAGGCGATTTTAAAACGACAAAAAATTTAGACATCGAACGCGACGCGGCGTTTGAAGATGTGGGCGCAGTTTTATTCGATGCTGACGGCGACGGTGATTTAGATTTATACGTCGTCAGCGGCGGTTTTGAAACAAGTGAGAATGATCCTTACGCGATGGATAGGTTGTATTTGAATGACGGTAAAGGTAATTTCAAACGCGCAGAAAAAAATTTACCAATTTTTTTTCACAATGGTTCATGCGTAAAAGCGGCAGATTTTGACGGCGACGGCGATTTAGATTTATTCGTCGGCAGTCGCTCGGATTTAAAAGATTACGGCGTTGCACCGAAAAGTTATATTTTGCACAACGACGGGAAAGGACATTTTACGGATGTTACAAACACAGTTGCACCGGCACTGAATAAATTAGGCATGGTAACGGATGCTGTTTGGACGGATTTGAACGGTGATAAATTACCGGATTTAATCGTTGTTGGTGAATGGATGCCTATTTCAATTTTATACAATCGCGGCGGCAGTTTCGATTTAGTTGAAATAGAAAACTCTGCAGGCGCGTGGAAATGTATCACGGCTTCGGACGTGAACGGTGACGGCGACGCAGATTTTATCATCGGCAATATGGGTTTGAATACGAATTGGACGGCTTCGCCGCTCCAACCTATCAGTATGTACGTCAAAGATTTTGATAAAAATGGTGACGTGGAACCCATCATCACTTATTTTCGGCAAGGACAAGAATGGACGGTGGCGAACAAAGATGAACTCACGGCACAAATGCCGAGTTTGCGGAAACGTTTTCCGGAATATGAAACTTTTGCGCGAAGTCCTTTTTCTAAAATTTTTCCGAAAGAAGAACTTAAAGGCGCGCAAATACATAAGATGCAACAATTGCGTTCCATAGTTCTGATAAAAAAAGAGCGCGGCGAATTTGAAATAAAACCATTGCCTGATGAAGTGCAATTTTCATCAGTAGAAAGTATTTTGTCCGAAGATTTTGACGGCGATGGTATCAAAGACTTAATGATTGGCGGTAATTTTTATGAAATGGTGCCGAGTATCGGACGATTAGATGCTTCTTACGGCTCAATACTAAAAGGCAACGGCAACGGCGAATTTACACCGATCGATGCACATACGACAAATTTTTTTGTACGCGGTGCTGTGCGCGATATAAAAAAAATTGGTAAAAATTATTTTATCGCTATTAATAATGAACCGTTACAGATGTTTCGGTTAGGTAAATGAGTTAAACCTTATGTAGTCAAAACCCCGATTGGGGTCACCGATTTTTTATTCATCCGTCCAATCAAATAAATAGAAAGCAAACCCGCGACGACGTTATAAAAAATCTGAATCGTGAAGAACATGATGTTGGCGAAGGAAAAAGCATCATCACCTTTTATATGATAGAGCGAGAGCGCAGACGATGCCAAAAAATGATAAGTACCCATGCCGCCCGGCGACGGAATAACCATACCGAAAGTGCCGAATACAAAAACATTGAGAGCTGCTAACCAACCCAAATGACTTGTCGGCGCAAAAGCGAAGAAACAAAAATAGGTCATCAAAAAATACATCAACCAAATATTCACCGAATGAAAAATAAATAAGGGCAGGTTTTGTATTTTTCCGATGGTTTTAAAGCCGGCTGAAAATTTTTCGTAAATGGGTTTCAGTTTATTTAGCAATGGTAAATCAAGAATGTGTTTGCGGTAAATGAATAGAACAATACAAACTATTAATCCCAAAATACCTAAAGCAATAAACAACGGATATTTAAAGAATCTGAAACTGCCGTCGCCTTTTCCCAAATTTTTATCTAACCACGACCAAAGTGTATCATACTCGATAATAAAAGAAAAACCGACGATGAGCGCGAGTGAAACCAAATCAAGTAACCTATCCACGACAACAGTTCCCATAATTTTACTCACTGATTGTCCTTCTGCACGCGCCAATGAACCTGCACGCACTACTTCACCGGCACGCGACATCCATAAATTGGTGAAGTAACTGATGTTGACGGCAAAAAAAGAATTGGAAGTTTTTGGCGTAAAACCGAGTGGTGTGATCAACATATTCCAACGTTTGGCGCGACTAAAATTGCTGAACGTAAAAGCTGCTAAAGTCATCATCAACCAAAAAAAATTGGCGGAACGAAAATCGTTGATGAGTTTTTGATAAAGCGGATAGGGTGTTTTATTTTCTAAACGCAATTGTGCTTGGAAAGCCGTATTCTGGGAAATATATAACCACCACAAAATGCCGGAACCGACTCCGAAAAACAAAGTGTAGCGTAAAATAGTTAGAAGCGTTTTTTTCACTGCAATAGAGTTGGACATTTAACAGTTGACAACGGACAATTGATAATTGAAAGTTGATAACGAATAACCGATAACCGATAACGAAATTAGCGGTAGAAATATTATTGAGCAGTTGTACCTTCGCCAGTATCGCCATCCGGCTTTCGAACCTCGGTGAGTATTTTATATAAACTTTGAAATTCCGGTTGAATTTTAGCAAACGCCGATTCATCTAATACACGTTGTCCATAGAAAAAAGTGTCAAACAAATTTGTACAATTTTTGAAAGGCAAAACCAAATCATGTGTTTTCATTTCTGATAAATAACGACCATTTGTTTTTTCCTTTTCCCATTTGATATTGCCTTTCGTGTCTAATTCTTTCAGAATCGCCATATAGTACAACCGCACCGCCATGACATAATTTTTTTGCACTAACGCCCTGCCTATTAGCGCATCAAAATCGTTGTTCTGAATATCTTCTTCGTCAATATGAATCGTTGAGGCATCGTTAGTTAAAGTTATTTTGCGCACACGCCGAAAGAAAATGCTGCCGTTATTGGCAATTTGATAAATTAAAAACAAAACGAGTGCGCCGGCAAGAATCCAAAAAATAGCTTTAAACAATTGAATAAAGACTTGAAGTTGCTCATTAGTCAGCCAAGAATTGGCATCTTTTTTCTTATCTTTTTTCTTTTTTTCTTCAATGGAGTAATCTAAATCTTTTGTCAGGTCGTGCCATTTATTTTTATCGAAATTCCGTTGCTTAATAGTTGTGTTTTCATAATCGATTTGCTCTTTCGAAGGTGGC
>JAYTIA010000560.1:0-3543 GCA_043732145.1 Saprospiraceae bacterium | reverse complement strand
TCAAAAGAATATCTTACGGATTGCCCAACTTTAAGCATCTCAGGCTAAAAACTATGGCTATCTCGAATAGCCTCCATTAGAATTGTCAAAGAACCATTTTTTTTCGAAAAAATTTTTGCGAAAAAAAATTTTCAAAAAAATTTTCAAAAAAAAATCACGTCAAGAAAAAAATAAAAACTATTTCGAAGCTCGACGGAAAGCGAATAATCTTTTTTGTTTTTAGTTTTTGAATATAAATTTTATAAACAAAATTATTCCTTACTATATACAAGCTTGTCCTCTATGATTCTTGTTGGGCTTGTATAAGGGTGCTCCTCACCTTTTTCGATACCCATAATATGTATTACTGTCCAGCCTTGATGTTTAAGATAGTCAGACACAAGTGAGCGATGGCAGCGCCACCATACTGCTTCAGCGCACATAAGAGCAACTCGCTTTTTATCTGCAAGGCACTCAAGCTCTTTTATTGCTTTTTTGAATTTATCAGTTTCCATATAATCTGCATAACCTCTGAAAGCATCTACTTGCCAGCCCGTATTGTGAGAGTCAACAGTTGTTTTTCTTCGTCCTCCAAGTTCTCTTAAATGAATGTATTCTATTTCGTTTTCCGGTAGTGAAACTTCCAAAGCTTCTTTATTAAAGTGTGGATAACGCCGTGAACCCGGAAAACTTCTGATATCGACAACCAACTCAATTTGAAATGATTTCAGCATCACCATAAATTCGGTTAGTGTATGAGTAGAATGTCCTATCGTCCAAATGTTCTTTTGATGCATATTAAATTAACTAAAACTTATTTCTTATTGAATTTGAAGTACTACGTGTGCTTCTAGATTCGGATAATCTGTATAACCTTTTTCATCAGCCGTGTAGAATAAATCCGTTTTAAGGTTTTGAGATAATTCCTGATTGAATTCTAATCGTTCGACCAAATCAGGATTATTGATAAACGGTCTGCCGAAACCTACAAGATCACACAAACCACTTTCAATATCTGCTTCTGCGCTGTCTTTATCATAGCCACCACAAATAATAAGGGTATTTTTAAAATTTTTACGGATTAATTTTTTAATTTCAATAGGCACAGTAGGCGCACCCATTGCAGAATGGTCGACAAGATGAATATAAGCAATATCCAACTTATTAAGTTCTTTTGAGAGGAAATCATAGGTCGCATCAATTTCCGGATAGTTGGGCATATCGCCGGCGACACCATAAGGCGATAAACGAATGCCCGTTTTTCCTTTGCCAATAGCGGCTGCCACTGCTGTCGCTACTTCTATCACAAAGCGACAACGGTTCTCAATATTGCCATCATACTTATCTGTACGCACATTGCTGATAGGCGATAAAAATTCTTCGAGCAAATAGCCGTTGGCTCCGTGCAGTTCAACGCCATCAAATCCAGCTTCAATAGCATTTTTTGCGGCTGTCACATACTCGGCTTCAGTCAATACAATATCCTCGGTAGTCATCTCTTTAGGCGTTGGCAAGTCCTGCAATCCTTTGGCATCTGTCCACATTTGACCGGCAGCTTTTATGGCAGAAGGTGCTATTATTTCTGTATCTTGTGCCATATTCAGAATGTGGCTCATTCTTCCGGTGTGCATCAATTGTACAATTATTTTTCCACCACTTTTATGAACTGCCGCAGTTGTTTTTTTCCAACCATGCACTTGAGCGGCGCTAAAAATTCCGGGAATACGGGCATAGCCCAAACCATTTGGAGAAGGTGATGTGCCTTCGGTAATTATTAAACCTGCCGTAGCACGCTGTTGATAATAAGTCGCCATTAAGTCATTGGGGATATTTCCAATGGCGCGACAACGAGTCAAGGGAGCCATGACAATGCGATTTTTTAGTTCAATGTCACCAACCTTATAAGAAGTAAATAATTGGAATTTTTTCATTTTATTTTTATTTATTTCTTAAATTAGACTTTTAAGCCATCACGCCACCATCCAAAATAAGTTGCGTTCCATTGCAATAACTTGAATCACTTGAAGCCAAATAAATAAATGCTTTTGCTACTTCTTCGGGTGTATAAAGTCGTTTAGCCGGCGTTCCTTCAACCTATAATTTATGTACTTCCGGAGGAGCGGCACTTGAAAGAGGTGTTTCTAAATAATACGGACAAATAGCATTGGCTCTAATATTTTGAGCACCGTATTGAACTGCAATATTTTTTGTTATTCCTAATACACCATGTTTAGCAGCAGTATATGGAACTAAACCACCTAAATAATCAACATTATTCTTTGGTAGTTTTGTAATAAAGAAAAAAGTATTTATTCAATAACCATTCAAGTAATTATATAAAAAGCAAATTCTGTTTAATAGCATCCTTCTAATAAAAAAATGCGCCGGTTAATGGGTAACAGGCTCGCGTACCGTTTCGTTGGTCATAGCCGGAAAGTTGGAAAACTTCTATGTCCCTGCAGCCATTGAGCCAACTTGGCAAACCGGCTATTAAACAGAATTTGATAATTTAAAAATGCTTTTTAATTTTTTAAGAAACATTACCCAATTATCTATCCATACATTTTTTAATGGCTAAATAATTATTTTTAATCTCATCATAACTTAACATTTTAATAAAAAAGTTCAAATCATTTAAAAAAATGACAACGGTTTCATAGATAAATTTTGTACTTACATTTTAGGCATTAATACTTTGTCAATAATATGTATAACACCATTAGATGCTTCTACATCTGCCGAAGTGTTTATACTAAACCGGCAGGCGTTACAGCTACAGCAAGTGTTTTGGCACTTTCAGAAGCAATAGCAACGATGTCTTTTTTTGTTGTATCTGACATAATAAATTAATATTTTTCCTACTACCGGCAGTCCGGTTGTGAAATAATTTTCACCATGCAAAGTTGAATACTTTTTAAGTGAATAATATTACATAGTTTTTGGAATATTTTACAGGATTCACATATTGGTGTGTAAAATTGAGACCGGCGATTTAAAGAGATTTAGTCCGGTTTTTTATTTTTTATAAAAATTTCTAACAGACGGCAAAAACGCAACAAAAATTATAATGATTGCCAAAAACATATAAAAAGTATGTAACCAACTGATGACATTCAAAAATACCATTTCAAGCTGTATGCAAATGATAAGCGCGAAAGCAATATAAATACTGAAAGACCACGACCAGTGCATATCATTTAAGAAATTAAATTGATCTGCAAAAACGTATCAAATGTACGCCATCGGTGCCAACAACGTGACGAGCGAACCCACCGAAGCTATTAGTGTTTGGGTGCGTTGAATCCGCGTCTTGTTGATGCAAAAACGCCGGGCTATCGGTTTGATAGTCCGGCGTTTTTTGTTTAGAGGACTCCTCAGTATTTTGACAAAACCAACGTTATTTTGCCCATAAATTACCCATTCTTCCAACGGATTCGTTGTTCATCAATGATTATAGTTACTTATTTACCAACGCCACTATTTTATTGTACAATTCATTTTCGTCAATCGGTTTGGAAATATAAGCGTCCATGCCAAATTCTTTGCATTTGGCAACGTCAACTG
>JAYTIA010000559.1:0-9233 GCA_043732145.1 Saprospiraceae bacterium | reverse complement strand
CTTTTTCCGTCCGTGATGGCGAAAACCGAAAACTCGATACCCGTCAAAAATTCTTCAATCACCACTGTTTTACTTGCGTCACCGAATTTTCCTTTGAGCATCATTTCCAATTCCGAAATAGCATCCGACAAATCATTTAAAATTAAAACGCCTTTGCCGGCAGCCAAACCATCTGCTTTTAAAACGAAAGGCGGTGTGAGAGTTTTCAAAAACGAAACGCCTTCGGCTAAAGTTGTTATTTCACGATATGCTGCGGTCGGAATATGATGCCGCATCATAAATTTTTTGGAAAAAGCTTTTGAACCTTCCAATTGCGCACCGTTTTTCGATGGTCCGAATATAAAAACGTTTTTCAAATCTACATCTTTTGCAAAAAAATCTACGATTCCGCGCACGAGCGGTTCTTCAGGTCCCACAACAACGAGAGTTATTTTTTCATCTAAAACTAATTTTTTTATTGCTTCAAAATCTTTGCCGGCGATATTTATATTTTTCCCGAGTGTTGCAGTTCCGGCATTGCCGGGTGCGATAAATAAATTGTCGCAACGTTTACTTTTTTTTAATTTCCACGCAAGTGTATGTTCGCGTCCGCCTGAACCGATTATTAAAATATTCACTTTAAATAATTGAAAATTTCAATTAATAATTGTTAACGGCGCAAAAGTGCGATATTTTTTTGAAAATGGAGAACAAAAAAACGCACAAAGAAAAATCAATTTCTCTGTGCGTTTTATAAATTGAAAATTGAACTTACTGATTTTAGACTTACTGATGTTGGAAAGTAATTTAAACAAAATTAAGTCAGTAAATCCAAAATCAGTAAATTCAAAATCAGTGAATCCTTTAACTTTACCCTGCCGGATCCGCCGGTGTGTTCGTGTTATTATCGCGTTCTTTATTCGGATACGGATAATAATTGCGTGAGCGTTCCGAACCTGCATCTGTCGGACCGGGGCGACCTGAGCGACGGCTGTCTTCAAATCTCAAACCCGACAAATACAGTTCGATAGAACGTTGGCGATAAATTTCAGTTAAAATTGCTGATTGCGTATTAGCACCTGAATATGCACTGCCATTTGCGGCAATACCGAAAGGATCCGATTTTTTTTGTAAAATGACATTCAACGCATTAGTCCCACCGGCTAAATCATTTTTACGCGCCAATGCTTCAGCTTTAATCAAAGTCATTTCGCCGGGTAAATAAACCGGAATAGCATCACCGTTTTTAGTAAAAAAACCTGTAACGCGACTTATGAGTTTTGCACTTGTAGCGTTACCGAGATAAAATTTATAACGTGCGTCGGCTGTATCAACAGCAATTGAAGCCGGTAAACCTAAACCGACATTTCCGCCGTCAATATTATTTGTAGCAAAATCCACGTAAAGCGGATTACGACTAATGTCGTCATATTTCCAAACAGATTTTGATGTTAAATCAACGGCATTTGCGGCTGTCAAAGCATCATCGTATTTGCCGAGCATTAGCGTGTAACGCGCCAAAAGTGCTTGCACAGCATTTGGTAAATCAATATCGAAACCGACTTTTGCACCGATGTTCGCATCACCTTTAATCGGTGTGGTTTTCAAAGTAGCGGCAGCAGCGTTTAGGTTAGCAACAGCATCTGCCAAAGCATCTAAACGCGGTTTAAAACCGGGACGTTTACCGCCGATGTAATCATCTGAAGAAATAACTTCAGCCGGTACGTTTTCCCAAAAAGTAGCCATCGTACCGAGCGATAAGGCTTTAAAATAATTACCGTAAGCAACAACAGCACTCTTAGTTACCGGATCACCGACGTTGCCGGCATTATCAATCAGTTGTTGCGCATACGATTTCACTAAATTGCAATTCGTCCATAAAGCCGAAAGTACAGCGTTTCCGCCGTTAATCGCAGTTGCACCGTTTTGTATTGAAGCCAAATCGTTGTTACCGGTATTAATGACATACAATTCTTTGGAAGTAAGTCCGCCGCAAACGACTTCATAATATTTTGCGCCGGTTGACCAAGTTTGTTTGCAGCCGACAACTAAAGCCAATAAACCATCCGGAGAAGCTAATACTTGCTCCTTAGTCGGAGAGTTCGGATTTTGATATTCTTTTGTACAAGATGTCACTAACATAAAAGACACCGGAAAGAGGACAAAAGAAAAGAGAATAAAAAATTTTTTAAATTTCATTGATAAATTATTTTAATAATTAGCAGTCAGCTTTCAACTTTCAGTTGCCGACAAGGAATAAATTTTAGCAGTCCTTTTCCAATCTCAACAGTTTCAGCTTCCATTTCAATTTCTATAAATTGACACCAATAGCTGATTACTGATAGCTGATGCTATTTTAGAATTTCACATTTAAACGCACCATATATTGACGCGGGATCGGTACTGCGCCAAAGTCGTCGCCGCGAATGCGATCGGATTGACCGGATGAACTTACTTCCGGATCAAAACCGGTGTATTTATCGAACGATAAAAGATTTCTGCCAATTAAGCTGACACCAACGTTTTGGAAGATATTTGCCACCTTACCGATATTATAAGTGATACCGACTTCACGCAATTTCACGAAAGTTGCATCTTCGATATGGTCTTCTTGAATACGTCCGCCAACCGCACCACCCGCAGTTGCCAAAACACTACCGCGCGGTACTGTGCCAAGAATTTCTTGTTCAGCTAATGGACCCCAACCCACGTTGTTCGATGTAACACGATTCCAATTATAAATTTGCGCCCCCACAACAGCATCTAATAAAGCGTGGACTGTGAATTTTTTATAAGTAAAATCCGTTATTAAAGAGCCTGTCCATTGCGGTGTCGGGTCGCCAATAACTTTTCTTAATTCTGTTCCTTTCGGTTGTCCGTCTGCACCATATTGTTCCGTTCCTTGGAATACAGTTGATTGAACTCCACGCGCCGGTTGTTTCAAACCTTGTGCATTTGTCAAGAATGATCCGTCTGCTTTACGTGCGTAGTAAGTGCCGTAAAATACACCGTAAGGTAAACCTGTGAGAGCCGATTGTGTGCCTTGCGTTCTTAAACCCAAATATCCGCCGTCCAAACCGTAAACGCGATTTTTATTGGAGTTGAAAATAACGCCGACATTCCACTGCATATCTTTTTGTTTGATAGCAGCAACATTTAACATCAATTCAATCCCTTGATTCTGCATATAAGTCGAGTCGGAACTAACATTCGTTACTATACTTGTTCCACCTACACTCGGCGGTAAAGTTTTTGTCAAAAGCAAATCGCGTACTTTTTGGTCATATAAATTGATACTCAAACCAACGCGATTTTTGAAAAAAGCTAAATCTGCACCTACTTCTAATTCGGTTTTTACTTCCGGTCTTACCGATGGATTAGCAAATGTCGAAGAAGGTGTTACATAAGAATAACCGACATTCGCACCGACGTTAACGTTATTAAAACGGTCATAAGGTCCGATACCGTTTTGATTACCTGCTTTTCCCCAAGCTGCACGAATTTTTGCTGTTGAAAGTACATCAGCCAAAGAATTACCTTTCCAATAGTCACTTAAAATCCAACTGAAAGATACTTTCGGGTAGAGTTGATTTTGGTTTTGTGGCGCGAATACCGATGATTTATCTACGCGCACGCCTGCAGTGACAAACAACTGATTTTTATATCCGAAAGTTTGTTGACCGAAATAACCGCTCACTAATTTATCGGTTTTGTATTGATTGAACGGTGTCACCAAAACACTCGCATTCGGAATAGAAGCATCTGTCGGCGCAAATGAAGCCAAAGTTTGTGCTTCTTGAGACGAAAATTCTGTATGAGAAGATTGGATTTGGTAACCTACGGTTGTTGTAGAACTGATGTCGGTAGAGATATTGGTATTATAATTCGCCAAGAAGTCGTGATTGAATAACATCACATTACTCGTTGCTGTTGACACATAACCGTCCGGAAAAAAACCGGTACTGATATTACCACCGGCAGGATCCCAATACGGAATACGAGGATGATATTCGTTGCCTTGCAATGAATACATATCGCCGCCGCCGATGAAATCGAGTGATAAACCATTTATCGGATACAAACTCAATTTAACGTTACCGATAGCGCGATTAGTCGCTTGTGTCAAGTTATAAGTTTCTGTTGCCGTTAATGGATTTATACGCACACGTTCAACGGGTAATAAATTCCCGTTGGCATCGCGGCGTGTCAAATCCCAAATATTATCAATAATGAATACGCCTGAAATCGGATTGAAAAAGTTGTTACCGTTCGGCATATCTTTACTTTTCGACAAATTCGCCGCTAAGTTGATAGATAATTTTGCCCAACTCGCCAAAGTTTGATCAACATTAGCGCGTAAAGTGTATTTTTGAAAATTTGTACCTTTCAAAATACCTTGATTATCGTAATAACTTAATGAAGTATAATACTGCGTTTTATCATTCCCGCCACTGAAAGAGAGCGAGTTGTCTGTACCTGTTGCAGTGCCGAAAATATTTTTCCAATAATCATAACGTTGTACAGGATATTTATCATTGACAAGTATAAAAGAACCGCTCGCTCCGGCAACAGTCGTAAAACTTTTTCCCGCAGCCGTTAAACCGGCAGCCGAAAGACCCAAAGAACGAATCGTTGTCAAACGATCTTGTGTGCTGTTGTAGTTGACCGGATCGCCTACAACACCGAAACGTTGCCCGACGGTTGTCATCGGAATTTCTTTTCGCAATTCACTAACCATCACCCCCGTAGAGAAATTAATTTGTGTCGCACCTGATTTTCCGCGTTTGGTAAAAATTTGTACGACACCGTTACCGGCACGCGAGCCGTAAATAGCAGCAGCAGCAGCGCCGTTCAAAGTTTCGACATGATCAATATCATTCGGATTCAAATCCACCAAACGATTTTGTCCGACTTGAATTTTTGCATCTTGCGTGTCGGCAGAAAGATTAATTACATTTTGAGACGAATTGTCAACAATTACGCCATCAATAATATAAAGCGGATCACTGCCCGAGTTAATAGAACCCGCACCGCGCAAACGAATACTGAAACCGCCGGCAGGATCGCCGGAGTTTTGCGTGATTTGCGCGCCCATCACTTTGCCCGAAAGTGCGCCGAGTGTATTGGATGTACCGGCATCTTTAATATCGTCTGCTTTTACGACACCTATCGAGTTACCGAGTTGTTTGCGCGTGGAAGTAGGAGAAGCACCTGTCACCAAAACTTCATCAAGATTCAGAATATCCGACGCTAAATCGAAATTTTGAGTGATGGTTGAGTTCGCACCATTCACCGCAATAGATTGCGTTTTTGCAGCATAACCGACAAAACTTGTAATAAAATCGTAATTACCTTCGTCCAGAATACCAACTAACGTGTAAGCACCGTCTATATCGGTAGCAGTTGCGTAGCGGGTATTTTTTATTTGAACGGTAGCACCCGGAACGGATTCACCTTTTTCATCTTTTACAACGCCTTTGGCGGTAAAAGAAATTTTGTTTTGTCCGAATAAAAATACGGACGCAAAAACGAGCATTGCCACTAATACGGGTCGCAAACCTTGTAGTTTAAGATTCATACAAAATGATTTAAAATTTTAAAATGCTTATTTTTAACTTGCTTTGTGATTTATTAAAGCGTTTCTGTGATGCTTCAAGCAGAAGCGCGCAATGGATTTTATAAAACAGTCATAGATTTGTCATTCATTAATTTTAACAAAGGTAAAAATGTTTTTCGTAGTTCATAATTATTTTAAATTATTTTTAGAATGTAAGTTTTTAAAGAAAAGATTCACAGATAGCTAATAATTGATATTTTTTTGCGTATTTTGCATATTATTTGAAATGTTTTCAACTTTTCAATACTTTAAATGTTATTGTTTAATTTTTTAGAAAAATTAAAATCAAAATCAAAAAAACTAACTTTTTAAATTTTATTATCATCATCTAATGTCATATCAAACGCACTTTGTAGTTAAAGAAGGACCGGAACCGCATCGTTCACGCACTGCAGAAATCATTAAGTCGCATCCGGAAATAAGAAACTTAATCGAAAAAAATCCGATGACAGCCGTTATCACAGTTGCTTGTGTTGCTGCTCAAATTTTAATCGCTTATCTCTTGCGCGATCAAAGTTGGTGGCTGATTTTCGGTTTGGCATGGGTTGTCGGTGCATTTCCGACTCACACTCTATTTGTTTGCATTCATGAAGCTGCCCACAACTTAGTTTTCAAATCGCCGCGCAATAATACGCTCATCGCTATTGTAGGCAATTTTCCTTCTATCGTACCGACAGCGATTACATTTAAAAATTTTCATATCAAGCACCATGCTTTTCAAGGAGTACACGATTTAGATGCCGATATTCCTTCGGTTTGGGAGGCCCGTTTGATAAATAATTATTCCGTTGGGAAAATGATTTGGTTATTATTTTATCCGTTGTTTCAAATGTTTCGCACTTTCCGTTGTCCGGAAGCGCGTGTAATAGATCGTTGGGTGATTTTAAATATTGTGGTGCAATTCGCTTTTGATGCCGCAATTATTTATTTCTTCGGCTGGAAAGCAATTGCATATATGTTTATCAGTTTCTTTTTTTCTGTCGGTCTTCACCCGCTCGGTGCGCGTTGGATTCAAGAACATTTTTTGGTTTTGGATAAAGATCAAGAAACGTACAGTTACTACGGTCGTTTAAATACTTTAAATCTGAATGTCGGTTTTCACAACGAACACCACGATATGCCGTCTATTCCATGGAATAATTTGCCGAAACTAAAAAAAGTAGCACCGGAATTTTACGACGATTTACTGTCGCATCAATCTTATACAAAATTATTTTTTACTTTTCTGTTCAGTCAAGAAGTGGGTATTTTTTCGCGCATCATCCGAAAAGACAGAGCCGGCGTAAAATTAGAAGATGATTCTACCCCGGATTTGCAGTTGTTGAAACAAAGGGGGTAATTTATTTTTTGTTATAAATATACAACCGTCGTCGAGGTTTTAAATCTTGACGACGGTTTTATATTTATATTTGCGTTTTATTTCCAAATTTTCCCTTTTGATAAAATTTCTCCTCCTTCCTTTCGCGTGGCTTTACGGTGCAGTTTCCGAAGCGCGGTTGCTATTTTTCCGAACCGGTTTGTTGCGCTCTTCGCGTTTCGATTTGCCCGTAATTAACATTGGTAACTTAACAACAGGTGGCACGGGTAAATCACCTCATGTAGAATACCTTATCCGATTATTGTCACCGTATTTTCCGGTAGCGGTTTTGAGTCGTGGTTATAAAAGAAAAACGGAAGGTTTTATTTTTGTTACTCCGGAACATAACGCTTTGGATGTCGGTGATGAACCGTTGCAATTCAAAAAAAAATTTCCGAATACAGCCGTCGCAGTGGGTGAACGTCGTGCTTATGCAATTCCGCAACTACTTTATCTCGCATCCAATACCAAAGCTGTTATTCTCGACGATGCTTTTCAGCACCACGCCGTTGTACCGTCATTAAATATCTTGCTCACCGAATTTGCGCGTCCGTATTTTTCCGATTATTTATTGCCTGTCGGACGATTGCGTGAAAATCGTTCGGGTGCTAAACGTGCGGAAATAATTATCGTTACAAAAT
Source organism: Saprospiraceae bacterium (assembly GCA_043732145.1). GTDB lineage: Bacteria > Bacteroidota > Bacteroidia > Chitinophagales > Saprospiraceae > JAAFJT01. Next base: position 1,639 of record JAYTIA010000559.1, on the reverse strand, counting down.
GCCCGGAAGTTTTATCGGATATGGATAAAAAAATTTGGTTGCAAAAAATTCGACCGTTAGCTTATCAAAGTATTTTTTTCAGTTATTACATTTACGGTGTTCCGTATTTTATTTTTGCACCGCATTTGCAATTTGAATTTGACAGTTTTACTGATGTCGTACTGATTTCCGGTATTGCCCGCAACGATTATCTCATTCAATCGCTCGCACAAAAAGTGAAATCGGTAACGGCTTTGACGTTTGAAGATCATCACTTATTCAATATAGATGACCTCAACGAATTGCAACGCTTATATAATAATCTCGAAGGTAGAAAAAAAATTATCCTCACGACTGAAAAAGACGCGATGCGTTTGTATTTGCATAAAACATACGTAGAAAAAAATCAATTACCTATCTTTGTCTTGCCAATTGAAGTAAAATTTCACGATACCTTCGAGCAAAAATTTGATGATACGATTAAAAAAGCTCTTTTGAATTTTAAAATTTAGTTATTCGCTATCGGTTATTCATTATGCGAATAACTAATAACGGATAATGGATAGCAGATAACAGATAACGGATAACAAACAAATGAGAATAACCGACATTCTTTCCGGAAAAAATATTATAGTCTGGGCTTCAAGACTTATTATTTTCTTGGCACTCACCATTGTCACGCAAATAGGCGGCATTATTTATTTACTGTGTATTCCCGCTTTTATTTTTTCAAAAACATTTGGCTTGTCGCGTGCTTGGTATTTTGTAATGCGCGTTTTTATATTTTCTGTGTTTTATTCTTTAGCCACTTTTTACATCGTACCGGTACTTGCAGAAAATAACGGGCGAGTTCCTATGCCTTTTGCCGAACAAGATTCATTGGTAAAACCGCACAATTTTTTAACCGTTCTACTCAATCGTCGTTATGTAGTAGTGAACGTGCGCAACGTAATAGAATTGGCAGCGCAAAAAACGGCAAAAACTTATCCGGGCACGATTACTGAATATTTAGAATGTGGTTTTCCTTTCGGTGAATATCCTATGCGTCCGCACTTATCGCACAACGACGGCAGAAAAATTGATATTTCGTTTTTCTATTTTGATGCGGATATTAAACAACGCACGAATGAACGCCCGTCGTGGTTAGGCTACGGTGCTTCGGAAGGTCCGAAACTTGGTGAACAAGATCAACCGACTTACTGCGCACAAAAAGGTTATTGGGCATATAGTTTTATGAAACGCATCACGCCGCAAAACACACGCATCGCTTTCGACGCACCGCGCAACCGCGATTTTATGCGCTACTTACTCTCCGACAATCGCGTTCAAATAATTATGATTGAACCGCATTTACAAACGCGATTGGGTTTGGATAAAAATAATAAAGTTAAATCGCCGCCGTGTATTTCCGTCCGGCATGATGATCATATTCATGTGAGTATTTATTAAGGAATGAGAAAGAAATAAGCAAATAAAAAATCCGAATGGGCGTTTTAGAGAAAAATAAAACCGTGAGACTCCTATTTCCTATTTTTTTGTTTCTACTTGGTGTTTACACTTGTACGGCACAATCTTCCGCACATTCCGCTTACCAAAAACCTATTACCGTTTCCACCGATTTTGCCGACATGGAAAATGTTATGGCTGACTTAGCGAACAC
>JAYTIA010000558.1:0-9247 GCA_043732145.1 Saprospiraceae bacterium | reverse complement strand
TGTCCCGTATAAAAATTTCCCTTATCATCACTTGTTGCTTTTTTATCGGCATCATCGGAATTAATTTTTACGCGCACACTTGTTACCGGTTGTCCGGTTACGGCATCCGTAATTTTCCCTTCTAAATAACAAGCGCGTTGATAAGTCGGTGTGAGTACAAAAAAGTCGCCGGAAACGAGATTTGAGAGTACGATATTGCCTGAAGGAAAAAACGGAAACGCACCCCAAGTGCCGACAAAATCCGGCACTCCGCCGCATTGATACGTATCGAACTGTGCAATTTGCACCATATTGTGCGGACGGTGTACATCGTGAATTAGCACACCGTCGGAATACCAAGATGTAATCGCGTAATCGTTGCGGATGTGTGTGTTGTGAACGATGGTATTAGCAGAAAAAGATTGCACTTTGTCAAGCAAACGAATATTGGTCAAGTCAGTTACGTCGTAGGATGCCAAATATGAACCGGGTTTTTCATCGGTCGTAAAACAAGTTTTATGGTCTGTAGAAAGCCAAGTATTGTGCGTAAAAGCTAAAGGTGTTTTTACTTCGCCGAGCGTTATCGGATTTTTCTTATCTCGAAAATCTATGACTGTGAGTGTACCTCTGTTAATTTGCGCACTCCAACACGTATCATTTTCTACATAACCGTCATGAATATAATTGGTCGTATACCGTCCCACAAATTTCGGATTCCAAGGGTCGGTTTTTATATCCATAACAACTGCACCGGCGGTATTGCCCAGATCTTTATAAGTTGTAATGCCGCCATATAAATACAAAAAACCTTTTGCCGTATCAATATGCAACGAATGTGAGCGTGATATAACTGTGAGAATACTATCGGGTCCGGAAATACTTTTATAAACGACATTGGTGTCCGGCAAACTTGCAAGATTGACAATTTGTGTGCCTTGTCCCGCAGCTTCAGTGGTCACGTAAGCGTAATCGCGATAAACTTTTACTTCTCGCCAAAGGCTTTGCAAAGCCGGAATATGTTTTATTAATTTCGGTGCATCAGGATTCGTGATATCAATAATTTCCATACCTGTATTGGAGCCGGCGAGTGCGTATTCGCGTCCACGTGCTGTATACCCATAGATATTTGCCAAGCCGCCGGCAAAGTTCAGTTTGCTGCGCAAACGCAAATTGGACGGGGGAATTTGTGAGTAAGTAGATGCAATTGAAAAAAGAAAATAAAAAAGAAAAAGAAGGGATAAAGATTTTTTTTTCATACTTTTAGTTCGGTTATCGATGATTAGTTCTCGGTTATTCGTTATCCGCTATTACTAAACATATAACGAATAACCGAGAACGAATAACTATCCAACAATTATATTCTTACAAGTTTCACAGCGATTAGATTTTCCACGTTCAAAAGTTACATCAATTCTGCCGAGCATAATACCTGCCCAACCTACTTGATTGATTATGACCGGACTGCCATCCAAATTTTTGCGAATATCCGGTTGTTTTAAAAAAGTGTGTGTGTGTCCGCCGATAATTAAATCAATGTGTCGCGACGCTTCCGCAAATTTAACATCGTCTATTTTATCACTCTCACCGGCTCTGTCATATTTATATCCTAAATGCGAAAGACAAATTACGTAATCGCATTTCTCTCCATTTTTTAAAGTTGCTGCCGTTTTATTGGCAACGTCTAAAGGGTCGTTATAAACGGTTGCACCTGCAAGTGCATCAGCCACCAAACCTTTTAACGCGATACCGACACCAAAAACACCTATACGCACACCCTCTTTCACAAAAATTTTATACGGTTGCGTATGCCCTTTCATTGGCGTATTAGAAAAATCGTAATTAACGTTCAATAACGGAAAATTTGCGAACTGCAATTGCTTCGCTAAATTTTCCATACCCGCATCGAAATCGTGATTACCTACCGTAGAAGCATCGTAACCCATTTGCGACATGAGTTTCATTTCCAATTCGCCGTTGTACAAATTAAAATAAGGGGTGCCTTGAAAAATATCGCCGGCATCTAGCAGCAAAACATTTTTTTCACTGTCACGCACTTTTTTTATCAATTTCATACGCGCCGGAACACCACCTAAACCTTGATTGCCGGTGCCATCCATCGGAAAAGGATCAATGCGACTGTGTACATCGTTGGTGTGCAAAATGGTGAGATGCAATAAATCGTTTTTAAACAGTGACGAACCGAAACCGGAAAAAGGAAATGCTTCGGAGCCAAGCAACAAAGCACCTGTAGATAAGCGCGAAATAAAATTACGACGACGCATTTTGAAAGAATTAAGAATTAAGAAATAAAAATTAAAAATTAGAATTGATTTTGAAATATTCTTAACTCTTAATTTTTAATTCTTGATTGATTTAAAAATCACCTAAAGTTACCGGTAATTGCGCCATAGCTTTATCAAATTGTTCTTTATTCGGTGGTGTGCCATGCCATTTATGATTATTTTCCATAAAATCAACACCCGAACCCATCGCTGTTTTCATAAGTATCACCACCGGTTTTCCTTTTCCGGTGCGACGTTTAGCTTTGCGCAGCATGGCTACCACTGCTTCCATATCATTACCGTGTTCTAAAATAATTGTATCCCAATTGAACGCTTTAAATTTTGCGGGCAAACTGTTCAGATTGATGATATCATCCGTAGTCCCGTCAATTTGTTGACCGTTCCAATCAACAGTAAGAATTAAATTATCTACTTTGTGGTGCGGTGCAAACATGATTGCTTCCCAACATTGACCTTCTTCGAGTTCACCGTCGCCACACAAAGCCCAAACTGTATTAGTATCTTTGTTCAATTTTTTTGCTAAAGCCGCACCGATAGCGACCGAAATACCTTGTCCGAGCGAACCCGACGCTACGCGAATACCCGGCAAACCTTCATGCGTTGTCGGATGACCTTGCAAACGCGAATTGAGTTTGCGAAACGTATTGAGTTCTGATACCGGAAAATAACCGCAATGCGCCAGAGTGCTGTAAAAAACGGCAGAAATATGTCCGTTGCTCAAGAAAAATAAATCTTCACCGTCTCCGCTCATTTTAAAACGTTTGTGGCGTTTCATTACCGAAAAATACAGTGCAGTGAAATATTCCGCACACCCGATCGCACCGCCGATATGACCGGATTGGCAATTATAAACCATGCGCACTATATCTCTGCGAATTTGCGCTGCTGTTTCTTTTAGTTGAGCTGTTGAAGCCATTTTTTAGATTTTGGATTTGCGATTTTGGATTTGCGAATTACGATTTTGGATTTGCGATTTACAAGTGACGATTTCTTTGAAAATAAAAAATCGCGAAAAAAAAGATTTCCCAAATCGTAAATCCAAAATCGCAAGTTATTTATATTGGGCAAAAGTAATGAATTTTTTTGTTCAGAAAAAATGCCGGCGATGTTTAATTTAAAACAATTTTGTTTATGTATTTCGTATAAAAAAAAACGAAGTATCTTGTGCCAATGTTGAACGCATAATTTCCAATAAAATGTATCTGTTAGAGAATATTATCGTCATAAATATAACTTATATAATTAGTTCACAAAACGGTACGTTTATACGTTTAATATGAAAATTTTTAACGATCCGGTTTACGGTTTTATATGTTTTCCGAAAGATAGTATTTTACTTAAAGTCGTTGATCATCCCTATTTTCAACGTATGAGACGCATTGCACAAACGGGACTTACTTATTATGTTTATCCGGGTGCGCACCATACGCGTTTTCATCATGCTTTGGGTGCGTATCATTTAATAACACAAGCTGTTGAAGTATTACGACAAAAAAATACGCACATCACACACGAAGAAGCTGAAGGCGTTTATCTCGCCATTTTGTTACACGATATTGGGCATGGACCTTTTTCACACGCGCTCGAACATTCCATTATTGATTATCATCACGAAGCATTATCTTTATACTTCATGCAAGTATTGAATGAAGAATTCGACGGAAAACTTTCTTTGGCGATTGAAATTTTCATGGATAAATACGAAAAAAAATTTTTACACCAATTGGTGAGCGGACAATTGGATATGGATAGATTGGATTATCTCAACCGCGATTCTTATTTCACGGGCGTTTCGGAAGGGATTGTGGGTTACGACAGAATAATAAAAATGCTGAACGTTGTGAACGGTGAATTGGTTGTGGAAGAAAAAGGTATCTATGCCGTAGAAAACTTTTTGATTGCGCGTCGGCTCATGTATTGGCAAGTTTATTTGCATAAAACCGTTTTGGTATCCGAGCAAATGCTGATAAAAGTTTTTAAGCGAGCTAAAGAATTGTATATAGAAAATTCAGAAATACACGTCACACCGTCACTTAAATACTTCTTTGACGGGATAAAACCTCTGATAAGAAAAAAAAATATAAAAGAGTTGATAGAATGTTTTGCAAAGTTAGATGATATTGATATTATTGCATCGTTAAAATTATGGGCGAATCATAATGACTATATTTTAGCATTTCTATCCCAAAGTATACTTGATAGAAAATTACTTAAAATTAAATTGCAAAGTGTTCCCTTTAAGGCTGAAGAGATAGAAAAAATAAAACAGAACACTATTACTAAACTAAGCATTAATAATAAATTATACAGTAAACAAAACGAAAAAATTTTAGACTTTGAATATTTGATTTTCAGTGGTACAGAAAGTAATAGGACATATAACACAACGAAAGACGCAATTAAAATTTTAGCAAAAACCGGAGAGGTAAAATCCATTACTGAAATGATGGATTATGAACTTCATAATAAAAATATTTACAAGTATTATCTTTGCTATCCAAAGTATTCGTAAATTTGTCCGGACTTAAAAAATAATACAATTTTGCTTCTATTGTAACTTTATCTCTATTTATCTGCATTGTACATTACATAAAAACCGGCGATATTTTTTTTACGCGATATTAACTAATTTAATTTAAATTTTATTCATTTTAAACCAAACTCAGAATTATGAGAAGTTTTAATCTTATCCTATCTGCGGTATTATCATTAGTAACAGCAGTAGCAGTAGCGCAACCGGGTGATATGCCACCTAATTCGCAACCGGGCAAATGTTATGCAAAATGTATGATTCCTGACCAGTACGAAACAACCACTGATAAAGTAGAAACCAAAGGTGCAAGCACGCGCTTCGAAACAACACCCGCAAGTTACTCAACTCAGTCTGAACAAGTATTAGTAAAAGCGGCCTCTAAACGCGTTATCACTGTACCGGCTGCTTACGAAACTGCTTCTGAACAAGTTATGGTAAAACCGGAAAGTCGCCGCATTATCACAGTACCGGCAAGCTATGAAACAGCTACTGAAAAAGTCATGGTAAAACCGGAAAGTAAACGCATAATCGCAGTACCGGCAAGTTATGAAACAGTTACTGACAAAGTAATGGTAAAACCGGAAAGCAAACGCTTAATCGCTGTACCGGCAATCTATGAAACAGTTACTGACAAAGTAATGACTAAAACTGAAGGTAAACGCCTTATTGAAGTACCTGCTACTTATTCAAGCGTTACAGAACAATATGAAATGGAACCTGCGGGCGAACGCGTAGAAACTATGCAACCACGTATGGAAACTGTAACTGATCGTGTATTAGTTACACCGGCTTCTACAAAATGGGTAAAAAAACGCGCTGATCAAAACTGTTTATCTGCTGACCCGAATGATTGTTTAGTTTGGTGTTTAGTAGAAGTTCCTGCTGAATACAAAACTGTAACTAAATCGGTTAATAAAGGTTGTGATGCTACTGGTGTTGCGAACAGCGGTTGTGTAAAACGCATCCCTACACCGGCTAAAATGGGTACACGCACTGTACAAAAAATCAGTACGCCCGCTACTACACGCGAAGAAGTTATTCCGGCTGCTTATACAACTGTTACAAAACAAATTGTAAAAACACCCGCTACTACACGCGAAGAAGTTATTCCGGCTGAATATACAACTATTACCAAACAAGTAGTAAAAACACCGGCTTCTACACGTGAAGAAACTGTACCGGCTGAATACAGAACTGTAACTGTACAAAAAGTAAAAACTCCGGCAACATCTCGCGAAGAAGTTATTCCGGCTGAATATAGAACAGTGACAATGCAAAAAATAAGAACACCGGCTTCATACCGTGAAGAAGATGTTCCTGCTCAATACACGACACAAACAAAAAGAGTTGCTACTGCTGCTCCTGCTGTTCGTGAAATCACTGTACCGGCTGAATATGCTACAATCACAAGACGTAAATTAGTGAAAGCAGGTGGTTTCTCTGAATGGAGAGAAATCGTTTGTAGCGATAAAATGACTACAGAAAAGATTATTGCTATTCAACGTGCATTGAAAGCTCGCGGTTACGATCCGGGTCCTGAAGATAATATCATGGGTAAATTAACTAAAGCTGCTTTGGTTAAATTTCAACAAGACAAAGGCTTACCTGTAGGTCAAGTTAATGTTGAAACTATGAAAGCACTTGGTGTCAGCTATAATTAATAATGTTTAATGGTTAATTTAAAACTAACAATTAACAACTAATAATTAAAAAAACCGCTTGTGTGTAATCACACTTCAAGCGGTTTTTTATTTTATCTAAGTATAGAAAAAAATTATTTGACAACAAATTGAAATTCGATAAATCCTCGGCTTTTATATTACCCGCAAATTTTTTAATTAATTATACTTCCATGACTTATAACCCATAACCTATAACCGCTCCTCTAATTTTTTTTGCAAAATACTTTGGGTTGTTTTGGGATCGGCTTTGCCTTTCGATATGCGCATAATTTCGCCCATAAAAAATCCGATTAAACCTTTTTTGCCTTTTTGATATTCTTTCACTTTCTCCGGATTTTTTTCTATCACATTCTGAATCCAATTATTCATTTCGTTAGTGTCGGATGACTGTATCAAGTTTAAAGTTCCGGCTAAAGTTTTCGGTGAGGCGTTTTCGTTTTCCAAAATAGCCGGCAACAAAGTTTGATAAGCCATTGAATTAGAAACTACATTAGTTTCAATCAATTCCAGAAATTCTTTGAGTTGTACATTTGAAAAGGACACTTCGCTTAATTCAATATTTTTTTCCTTTACCATCGGCAACAATTTATTGATTAATAAATTAGCCGTCGGTCTATAAAATCGGTTATCAATATCAGCAGTTTTTTCTAAATAAAAATTATAAACGGCATAGTCATCGGCGATGATTTGCGCATCGTTAGCACTCAATCCAAATTTATTTTTTAATATTTCACGCGCTTGCCAAGGTGTTTCGTTCAACGTACTTTTTATTTCCAATAACCATGAATCCGAAATAATAACCGGCGGTAAATCCGGATCCGGAAAATACCGATAATCGTGTGCATTTTCTTTACTCCGCAGTGGTGTTGTAATACCCGTCACAGGATCGAAATTTAAAGTAGATTGCACCACTTGTCCGCCATTTTCAATCAGTTTTATTTGTCTGTTTGATTCATATTCAACAGCACGACGCGCAAAACGCATTGAGTTAACATTTTTTACTTCGCATCGCGTATTCAAAATATCTGTTCCGATAGGACGCACGGACACATTCACATCGCACCGCATGGAACCTTCTTCCATATTACCGTCAGAAATATTGAGCCAACGCACCAATTGTCGCATGGCAGACATACACGCGTCTACTTCTTCACCCGATCGCAAATCCGGTTCCGTCACGATTTCTAAAAGTGGTGTGCCGGCGCGATTCAAATCAATAAAAGATTTTGTCGGGTCTTGGTCATGCAAACTTTTGCCGGCATCTTCTTCACAGTGCAAGCGGTGAAAGCGAATAATTTTTTCCGTACCGTCTGCCAATCGAATCGGGATGGAGCCACCGATGCAAATCGGTAATTTATCTTGTGTGATTTGATAACCTTTGGGCAAATCGGCATAGAAATAATTTTTTCTGTCAAAGGTGTTTCTCTGATTGATTTTACAACCCAAAGCTAAACCTAATTTCACGGCAGATTGTATTTGCGCTTTGTTCGTGCGCGGTAAAGTTCCGGGGTGTGCGAGCGAAATAACAGACGTATGCGTATTCGGCGCACCGCCAAAAGCAACAGCATCAGAGCAAAATGCTTTAGAGCGAGTGTTGAGTTGTACGTGAATTTCTAAACCAATTATTGTTTCGTATTGCATGGATTTTGTGTTAATTTTCGCAAAAATACATCCGTAAGTAACTATTTTGATATTTTTTTAAAGCAACCTGAATCGTATCTCTACATAATTCTTCGTTCTAAAATACCAAATATAGTGTATTACCATATCAGCACAAAAGTAAAATAAGAAAATTCCTATTTTACTTTTCAGGGCTGCTTATTAAACCACACAAAAAAAAATTCGGAAAGGTTGCAATATAAAATAAAAATAAAATCTGTAACTTTGTATCTGAAATATCGTAACCGATTAAATAAACTACCTACTAATGGACAATAGACGAAGGACGATAGACAATGGACGATGGACTATAAAAATTCATCGTCTATCGTCCATCGTCTATTGTCCATCGTCTATCGCCCTTTTTTTTTCATTATTTATTGTTCATTACTCCTTCGCCGATACCGCATCGCAAATGATTCGCACAAAAAAAGTGGGTGTAAGCGTGAGTCCGGTGCGTATGTATGCCGATTCTATTTATACAAAATCAACGGAAAATACTTTTCAAGAGGGCGAATTATTTGAAATCATCGGCGAAACAGTGCGTGAACATTACGACAACACACAAAATCAAACTTTTAAATGGTATAAAATTCGCACCGGCGTGGGAAAAATCGGCTGGGTTTTCGGTGATAATTTGGCAGTTGTAATGCAAGAAGTGGCAGTAGATATTCCGCTGCGAAAATTTCACAAACAAGTAGCACATTTCGATAATGGTTTTGAAAATTCGATTATTTGGATTGCCTCAACAAACGGACACGACGATAAATTTAAAGATAAAAGTTTTTTGAATCCACCTTACCGCGAGTATTATTTTGTCATCACGAATGAGCGTGGCAAAAGTGTTTTTATTAATTACGCTAACGTGAGTGAAAGCGGCAAAAAAGATATTCGCAGTTTGCGTTTGGCAGATGTGAATGACAATAAGATTGATGAAATTATTTTAGAAACGACTAATAATGTCGCCGGAAAAAATAAAAATGAACGCAATTTAGAAATTTACGGTTTCAAAGCCGGTGTCCTTTCCAAAATTTTTGAAGAACGCTTAACGCTTGATTGGGAAACAGATGTGCCGTCGCCGGCGTTGGCGA
>JAYTIA010000557.1:0-3561 GCA_043732145.1 Saprospiraceae bacterium | reverse complement strand
GCAATGATTCTTAATTCTTTCCGTCGTATTTTTTCAGATTTTAATCTAAAAAATACGACGGATGATGGAAATTGTTTTTTCTTTGCTGAATGATGGATATCGTAAATAAATATCTCAAAATTGTTTTTTCTAAACGTGTGGCGATGAATTTTGCTGTATGGTTTACGGTACTGTGTTTGTTGCTAATTATTGACACGGCTTTTTCAAAAGATAAAAGAAGTTTCTCTGACTTATTGGTTTTACGACTTGTTATAATTTTTTCGTGGGTCATTGTTTATTATATCAATACAGTTTATCTCATTCCAAATTTTTTAGCTAAAAATAAAATTTGGAGGTATTTAGTGCTGCTTTTTATAGGAACTACTATTATCACGACTTTCTATACTGTTTTGCGTTTGGCGATGTATAAAAACGAACTTAAAATTATTCAGAATGATCCGAAGATACTAAGTGTTTTTTATTTAGGCTCTTTTCTCATCGCCGGTATATCCTTCATCATAAAAATTACGACAGATTGGGGCAAACAACTCGGACGACAACACGAACTCGAAACGCGTGCCATGCAATCGGAACTTAATTTATTAAAATCGCAAATCAATCCGCATTTTTTATTTAATACTTTGAATAGTTTGTATGCGATGTCGTTGAAAAAATCTGATGACGCGCCCGAAATTGTGATTCGGCTTTCGGAAATGATGCGCTATATGCTTTACGAGTGCAACGTCAAACAAGTACCGCTCAGTAAAGAAATTATGTACATCGAAAATTATTTGTTCTTAGAAAAATTGCGCCATAAAAATACTGATATTCGTTTCACGGTTGAAGGCGATCCCGGTAATTTGCAAATTTCACCCTTACTATTTATGGCTTTTATAGAAAATGCTTTCAAACACGGTGCCGGCAATCACCTCGGCGAAGGTTTTGTGCATATCCAAATGTTAATTCAAGATGAAGAAGTAAATATGTTTATCGAAAATTCAAAAACGGAAACACACCCGACACAAGAACATAAACGCAGTGGAGGTATCGGATTAGCGAATGTGAAACGGCGATTAACATTACTCTATCCGGATGCCTTTAATTTAGAAGTTAAAGACGAACCCGTGAGCTACGGCGTAAATTTGTGGCTGAACTTGAATCCGAATGCGGCATTACAAAAAACTTTATCTTTTAAGTTGTTCGACAAATTACCTTTGCGTCGTCCCGGTGTCATAATGAAACACAAAAACGATTTGGAGAAATAAGATAAACCTCAATTTTCAATACAAAATATAGTTTAGAAGCGTATTTTAAAACTATATTTGCAGTCGTTTTAAAAGCAATGCGCTTTGGTGAATGGGTTTTATTTTCAAACATTCAATTCTTCAGTTTTCACTGCTCAAAGTTCATTGTTCAAAGCTCATTGCTCAAAGTTAAAATCTCATTGCTCATTAAGAAATGGTTTCAGTCTCCGCTCCCGGCAGAATTTGTTTGTTCGGCGAACATCAAGATTATTTAGGTTTGCCGGTCATCGCAGCCGGTATTTCTCGACGCATTACCGTAGAAGGTTCACATAAAAATGACAAATTGATTGTCATCAATATGCCTGATATTAATGCGACAGAAAAATTTAATTTAGAAAAAAATTATGTCTATAAAAAACCACATGATTATTTGCGCAGCGCACTGAATGTTTTAATACGTGACGAAAAACTTTCGTTTTCAGCAGGGTTTGAATGTACGATGACGAGTACGATACCGATAAATTCCGGCACTTCAAGTTCTTCGGCAATGGTGGTAGCATGGATTCAATTTTTATCGAAAATTGCGGACATACCTAAAAGTTTTTCACAGTTTCAAGTCGCACACATCGCTTACAAAGCAGAAGTTTTAGAATTTGGCGGATACGGCGGTATGATGGATCAGTTTTCAATCGCGCTCGGTAATTGTATTTATCTGACTTCACAACCGACAATTGCTGTAGAAAATTTATTTCCGAAATTAGGCGCATTCGTTCTCGGCGATTCGAAAGAACCCAAAGATACACAAAAAATTTTGAAGCACGTTAAATATGGTATGTTAGCGGCGATGGAAAAAATAAAAAAAATTAATCCGCTGTTCGATATTACGCATACACACATAAAAGAAGTCAACGATTATAAAAAAATTCTTTCTCGCGACGAATTAATTTTAGTCAAGGGCAATATCTCTGACCATAAAATTTTACGCACTGCAAAAAAAATGCTCGAAAGCTGTAAGGTTAATGATGAGCAACTCGGCAACTTACTCACCCGGCATCAAAATAATTTACGTGATGCTAAACGTATTTCAACCGAAAAAATTAACCGTATGATTATTGCCGCGATGAACGCAGGTGCATTGGGCGGAAAAATAAATGGTTCGGGTGGCGGCGGTTGTATGTTCGCTTACGCACCGACAAATCCGGAATCCGTTGCCGAAGCAATTGAAAAAGCCGGCGGTAAAGCACATGTAATTCATATTGACAGCGGTGTCGCGTAGGACAGTCGCAAGAGTCGTCCCCCTACCTAATGTTTATGTTAAAAATTTTTTCTTTCCGACAAATTTATTTTTTGTTGGCAGCAATTTTAATTTTAGTTTTTTTTGCCTCACTGGGCATCGGCGCGATTCGTTTTTCGCCGACGCAAGTCGTTGATTATATCGCTTGCGGATTGGGTTTGAAAACTAATTTTGTCGGCTCCGAATTAGATAAGAATATTTTTTTGCTGCTGCGTTTGCCGCGTGTTTTGTTGTGCGCGCTAACCGGTGCGGTACTTTCCGTTTCCGGAACTTTGATGCAGGGATTATTTAGAAATCCAATCGTTGAACCCGGATTGGCGGGAACATCTGCCGGTGCAGCATTAGGTGCGGCAGTGATTTTTGTTTTCGGTAAAGAAACCATTTTTTCATTCACCGAAACCCTCGGACCTTTGGCATTGCCGGTGATGGCTTTTCTCGGCGCGTTTGCCGCAACCATGGCAGTTTATAAAATCGCTTCCACTTATGGAAAAATAAATATTTTTATTCTGTTATTAGCCGGTATCGCTATTAATGCAGTGTGCAATGCCGGCACCGGTTTTCTTTCTTACATGGCACGTGACCCGCAAGCGCGCAGCATCACGTTTTGGAATCTCGGTACGTTCGCGACTGCCGATTGGCGCAGTGTCTGCATCGTTGCGTTTTTTTTTGCGGTTTGTTTCATCGCTGCCTTGCGTCATGCGAAAGCACTAAACGCACTCATGCTCGGTGAAGACGAAGCGCATTATCTCGGTATCAACACAAAACAACTCACACTCCGCCTCATCATCATCAATACACTCATGGTAGCTGTTGCTACGGCAATGGTCGGTGTTATTGCTTTTGTAGGTCTTATCGTACCGCATCTTTTGCGTTTGATGCGCTCATCCGATTATAATTTTTTAATTCCCGCCTCCGCACTGCTTGGAGCCGCACTCATGGAAATTATTGACATCGTTGCCAGAATAATTATTCCACCTGCCGAATTACCAATCGGTATCATCACCGCGATTGTCGGCGCGCCTATTTTTATTTTTATTTTGATGC
>JAYTIA010000556.1:0-9278 GCA_043732145.1 Saprospiraceae bacterium | reverse complement strand
TTATGGATGTGGCAACCAATCGCGTATTTCCATTCAGCAAATTATATCCGTCGCAAGTATTGAATGTTGCCGATGTTTATGCGGCGAGTGGCGGTAATTTTTTAGATGTTGTGACGATTGAGGCAAAAAGCGATCCGCAAATTTTAACTGAAAGACGTTATCAATTAGAAAAATACGCGCCAAATGTAGGTTTGGTGTATCGAGAAGTTAATATTTTAGATACGCAAAAATTAGATGCTTCTATCGCGTGGGAAAAAAAAGCCACACGCGGTTATATTTTGAAACAAAGTTTGGTTGGTTATAAATAAGGTTATCGGTTATTCGTTATCGGTTACTCGTTATCCGTTATTAAAATTCTAACCCATATCCCAATAACGAGTAACCGATAACGAATAACCCATAATTTATTCCATATCGAAAAGCATTTCGGTTTTATTCGCATTACTTGATACTTGCCAATGATTTTTGGATTTTTCAGATAGATAATACTTACCGTCAGTGCTTTCATAGTAACTGTCTTTACCGAGTTTGACATCAAACAAAACAGATTGTGTGCCTTCGATACCGAAAAATTCCGCTTTCTTTTTATCATCCGATAAAAGTAACCAACCGCCTTGTGTCTGCACTTTCAAATTTTTAAATTTCAGTTTCAATTCCCAAGCGCGGATACATTCATTTTTCAGAATCGACCATTGATATCCGGCAGAACCTATACAACCATGTACATCTCTATCGCCACCCACCATCGGCAGCGTTTCTATTTTTTTTGTTTCCATAACAGGAGATTTTGAGTTGCCGGTATTACAAGCGATTAAAAAAAGTGTGGAAATAATACTTAAAAAAAGAATTTTAGCTCTCATTGTTTTATTGATTTTAGATTAAAAAATAAATTCTTGAACACCTGTTTCAAATTTTTTTATTAATAAAGATTTTATAAAATGATACAAATCGTCCGTGTGATGATAATATTTATCGGAAACGTGCAAGACGATGATTGGTATTTTTTTTTCGGCACGCATATAATCGAAATACATTTTTTCTATATGCGCAAGATAGTCCGTTGAAATATGTTTTTCGTAATCCCGTCCGCGTTTTTTTATATTTTGCAAGAGCTCATTCGGCGAGCGGTGCAAATAGATAAGCAAATCCGGTGTCGGAATTAAATCGGCGTTGAGTTGAAATAAACGTTTAAAGAGCGCGTATTCGTCTCCCTTCAAATTATTTTGAGCAAATAAATCCGTTTTTTCAAAAAAATAATCGGTAAGTAATAGTTTTTTTTCTTTTTTAGAATCCGAAACAGCCGTTTGCATTTGTTCCAAACGTTCCGCCATAAAAAACAATTCAACCGGCAACGCATAACGTTCGGCATCTTCATAAAACAACGGTAAAAATGGATTGTCGTTAAAAGTTTCTAAAACCAATATGCAATCAAAATCTTGCGCCAACATTTGGCATAAAGTTGTTTTTCCGGCACCGATATTACCTTCGATGACGATATAATTATAAAGATGGATAGTAGCCGGGTTTATAAAAATATCTTAAAGTTTTTGAGTGACTAATTTTGTTAAAAAAGATTTGACCAACCCTGTTGAAAGTCACCTATTTCGTATGATACAACAAAAACGCAAAAATATCCGCCGCTTCTTGAATCACTTTTGAGGTCGGTTTGCCGGCACCGTGACCTGCGGAAGTTTCTATGCGAATGAGTGTCGGATTATCGCCTGTTTGTGCAGCTTGAAGTGTTGCGGCAAATTTAAAAGAGTGCGCAGGCACAACGCGATCATCGTGGTCGCCGGTGGTGACGAGTGTTGCCGGATATTTTGTACCTTTTTTGATATTGTGCAACGGCGAATACTTGTATAAATAATTGAAACCGATTTTGTCTTCACTTAAACCGTAATCAACGGACCACGCTCGACCGATAGTGAATTGATGATAGCGCAACATATCCATCACACCGACTGCGGGTAAAGCAACTTTAAATAAATCCGGACGCTTAGTCATACACGCACCAACCAGTAATCCGCCGTTTGAACCGCCTTGAATACCGAGATGCTCGCTTGATGTGTACTTATTATCGATGAGATAATATGCCGCCGAAATAAAATCGTAAAAAACATTTTCTTTATTTTCTTTTGTGCCGGCTTTGTGCCAAGCTTCGCCAAATTCTCCGCCGCCGCGAATGTTTGCCGACACATAAATACCCCCTTCATCAAGATAAGCAATGCGCGACACACTGAACGACGGCACGACACTGATATTAAATCCGCCGTAACCATACAGCAGCGTCGGATTTTTCCCGTCGAGTTTCGTGCCTTTTTTCATCGTGATAAACATCGGAATCAAAGAACCGTCGTGCGATTTATAAAATTTTTGTTCCGTGACGTAAAGTTCTGGATTAAAATCTATTTTCGGTGCTTTAAATACTTTTGATTGAAAGGTTTTTGTATCGTAAGCATAAATTGTCGGTGGATGCGTGAAACTCGAAAAAGAATAAAAGGCTTGTGTTTCGTGCCGCTTGCCACTTGGTCCGCCGATAGTGCCGATGCCGCCGGGCGCATTTAATTCTCCCAGAAAAGCCCCCTTCAAGTCGTAAATTTTTATCCGACTCGACGCATTGTGCAGCATATTTAAAAAAAGTTTTTCACCCACAATTCCGGCAGATTGTATCACATCGTGTTCATCTTCGTGAATCATTTCTTTCCAATTTTTTTCTTCCGGATTATTAAAATTGATGGAGAGAATCCGATTGCGCGTGGCTTTATAGTTCGTCATGATTAACAAATTATCACCGTCATTGTCAATCAAATGCCAATCGTTTTCTTGATTGGTGACTATTTTTTTAAATGCCGTTTTGGCTTTTAAATCTTTGACATAGATTTCATTGCCGCTCGTGCCTACTGTCGGATAAACGGCCAAAAAACGTTCATCATCGCTGATGGTGCAATACAAATTTGTTTTCGGATTTTTTTTATCTTCAATAATGAGTTTATCTTTCCCTTGCTCGGTGCCGATTTTATGAAAATAAATTTTATGTCCTGCGGCTTTTGCCGTGAGTTCATGTCCTTTTTCCGGTTCCGGATAGCGGCTGTAAAAAAATCCGTCGCCGTACCAAGATATACCCGAAAATTTTACCCACTTGATTTCGTCTTTCAAAGTTTCGCCGGTTTTCACATCTTTTACATAAATTGTTTGCCAATCGGAGCCGGCTTTTGCCAATTGATACGCCATTTTATTTCCGATTTTATTGAATGCCACAGTTCCGAGCGCAACAATACCTTCTTTTGAAATTGTATTCGGGTCGAGTATAATCGTTGCTGGCGCATCTAAACTGTCTTGAACATAAAGCACCGATTGATTTTGCAAACCGGAATTTTTGAAAAAATAATACTTACCGCCTTCTTTAAACGGTGCACTGAATTTTTCATAATTCCACATTTTTTCGATGCGTTCTTTCAATACATTTCTCAATGGTAATTTTTCTAAATACGCAAATGTGACGGCATTTTGTCGTTTCACCCAATCTTTTGTTTCATCGGAATTATCGTTCTCAAGCCAACGATACGGGTCTGCTACTTTTGTACCAAAGTAATCGTCAACGACAGAAGTATCTTTTCGCGTTTCAGGGTAAGTAATTTTTGCCTGCATATTTTGTGAGTGAACAATGAAAAATGAAAAATGAAAAATGAAAAATGAAGCATAAATATGCCGATGCTTCAGCACGGATTGAAAAATCTTAAAAAAATCAATCATGAATAGTTGCTTATTTTTCATTTTTAGAAGAATTTTATTTTGCATAAGTGTATTGATATGTCTATTGTCAGTAAGTCTAATTTATTTAAAAATCACAACAACCTTAACTTGACTGTCATTAGACAAAGCTAAATGTTGTTTGTTGTTGATAGAAAAACCACTACGTTTATCGTAATGCAGTAGATGTTGCGCGCCGGCAAGCGAATTGTCGTCACTATTCGTGATGTCAATTGCGATGACTTCTTTGAGCGAATCGAGATGCACCAAAAATTTTTTTGTTTTCAACGACTCTTTTAAAGCCGTGTAAACAATATGCGTGTGCAGATATCTTGAAACGGTATCTTCGTTGCGCAAAGTATCAATGCGATATTCATCGAGCCAAGCCGGTTTGTTGATATCGGATTGGACAAACGGCGCAAGTTCTTCGGTATAATTTAAGTTGTTGAGTTCTTTTGTTTCCGATTTTTCATTCACCGACACCGTTTTTATCACAGTCGGTTTAATAGAATCCAAGCGTTTAATTTCGGCATTAAAAAAATCGGACGCGTCAAAAAAAGCTTTCGGCATTTTTTTATCGGTAATTGGGTTTTTGCAAGCGGCAAAAATTAAACAGAAAATTATTATTTTGTGTGGCATTTTAAGTTTTTTGATTAAGGCATGAAAAATCAACCATTTAAAGTACCCATAGCACGTTCCGGATAACGCGTGCCGGCAACGGCATCTGCCGGCATCATACCACGCAGAAGTTTCAATTCTTCCGGTGAAAGTACGACATCCGCCGCTTTTATGTTTTCTTCCAAATAAGAAATACGTTTCGTTCCGGGAATCGGAATAATATCATCTCCTTGATATAGTAACCACGCCAAAGCCAATTGCGTTGCCGTGCAACCTTTTTGTATTGCCAATTCTTTTATTTTTTCAACGAGTGCAAGATTTTTATAAAAATTTTCGCCTTGCATACGCGGCGATATGCGCCGCCAATCATCCGCCGGAAAATCTTCGGGCGATTTAAAATCACCACTCAAAAAACCGCGACCTACGGGAGAATAAGCGACTAGACTGATCCCGAGCTCGCGACAAGTAGGTAAAATATCATCTTCAATATCGAGCGACCACAACGAGTATTCCGATTGCAAAGCTGTAATCGGATGCACTGCATGAGCGCGTCTGATAGTAGCTGCCGATGCTTCTGATAAGCCGATGTATTTTACTTTGCCGGCTTTTACGAGTTCCGACATTGCGCCAACAGTTTCTTCAATCGGAACATTTTTATCAACGCGATGCTGATAGTACAAGTCAATATGATCGGTATCCAAACGTTTCAAACTTTTATCAATGGCTTCACGCACGTATTCCGGTTTGCCGTTAACACCAATAGTAGGTGAATTTGATAAACCCAAGAGCGCGAATTTAGTACAGAGAAAAACTTTTTTACGATTGCCCTTGAGTGCTTTTGCAATAAGCGTTTCATTGTGTCCGAAACCATATACATCAGCTGTATCCCAAAAATTACACCCCAGCTCAAGTGCACGATGCAATGTTTTGATGGAAGTATCATCATCCGATTTACCGTAAACTCCGCTCATGCCCATACAGCCCAATCCGATAGCGGAAACTTTTTCGCCGGTTTTACCTAAGAGTCTTTGTTTCATTGAACAGCATTTACAGAATTATAAATAATTTTTAGAAATTTTCATTTAACACAACCACTTTCATTTAGAAATCAGATTTTCTCCTGTCATCTCCTTAGATGGTTCAACACCCAACAAATATAACAAAGTCGGCGCAACATCTGCTAATCTGCCGTTCTTTAAAGTTTTATTTTTTGCGCGTTCAGAAACATAAATACACGGCACCGGATTCATGGTGTGCGCGGTATTTGGCGTACCATCTTCATTGATCATATAATCTGAATTGCCGTGATCGGCGATGACGAGGATGTCGTAATCGTAAGACAATGCTTTTTCTACCAATCGCTCAACGCATTTCGACACCGTTTCTGCCGCTTTTACCGCCGCTTCAAAAACGCCGGTGTGTCCGACCATATCCGTATTGGCAAAATTGAGTGCGATAAAATGCGGTTGTGTTGCGTCAATTTCTTTCAAAATAGCATCTGTTACACTGAGTGCAGACATTTCCGGTTGCAAATCGTAAGTGGCTACTTTCGGCGAAGCCAACATAATTCGTTTTTCATTTTTAAACGCTTCTTCTCTGCCGCCGGAAAAGAAAAACGTGACGTGCGGATATTTTTCCGTTTCGGCAATGCGTACTTGCGTGAGTCCGGCATTTGAAATGACTTCGCCGAGCGTGTTCGTCAAATTATCATTTTCAAAAATAACGTGAACGCCGGTATATTTTTCGTCATAGCGCGTCATCGTAACGTAATATAAATCTAATTTTTTCATACCCAAATCGGGCATATCAATTTGCGATAAAACTTGCGTGAGTTCGCGCGGTCTGTCGGTTCTGAAATTGAAATACAAAACGACATCACCGTTTTTTATGCGTCCCGTTTCATTCAGCACAATCGGTTTTATAAATTCATCGGTGATACCGGCGGCATAATTTTCTTCTAAAGTCTTTACAATATCGTGCGAGCGTTCTCCGATACCGTTTACCATTACATCGTAAGCTAATTTCACGCGCTCCCAACGATTGTCGCGATCCATTGCATAGTATCTGCCGACAACATCAGCCATTTCAAATGTCGTTGATTTTAAATTTTCGGTCAAATCACCCAAAAATCCTGCACCGCTTTTCGGGTCACAATCCCGCCCGTCCGTAAAAGCATGAACGAAACCTTTGCAACCGTTATCAGTAGCAATACGCGCCAATGCTTTGATGTGATTGATATGTGAATGTACGCCGCCGTCGGAAATTAAACCGATAAAATGTATGGGTTTATTATTATCTTTCGCAAATTTCAGAGCCGCCACGAGCGTTTCGTTTGTCGCTAAAGTATTTTCTCGAATCGCTTTATTGATGCGCGTGAGTTCTTGATAAACAACACGCCCGGCACCGATATTCAAATGCCCTACCTCCGAGTTACCCATTTGTCCTTCGGGCAAACCGACATCTTCGCCAAAAGTTACAAGTTCTGACGACGGATATTTGCGATAAAGTTTACTGATAAAAGGCGTATTCGCTAAAGCGAGGGCATCGGCACGGCGTTTTTGCCCGTGACCCCAACCGTCTAAAATGATGAGGAAGGCTTTTTTATCTTTGTTCATTCGGCAAAGTTATAAATTAATTTTCAATTTTTAATTTTCAACTATCAACTCTATTTATATCCAAATTTGTAACAAATGCCAACATCATAAAAAAGAAAGAACCGATTTTATCTGTCTCAATCATATCGTTGATGAGGAGGATTTGTAAAATGGAAACGAATACTAACAGCACTGTCATCACCAAACTTTTTTTTGCGCGACTGCTGCTGTGATAAATATCTTCGCCTTTTATCAAGGCAACAACTATTAAAGCCATAAAAATTAAAAAACCGGGAATTCCTTGTTCAATCGCAACGAGTAAAAAATAGCAATGCACCGTCGAACCTTCTTTGTTATCGCTGACATAAGTTTTAAAACGATTGACGGTATATGCGCGATAAGCATCATAAAAATTAGCGGGACCAAAACCGAAAACAGGTCGCTCTGCAACCATTTGTCTGCCTGCTACCCACCGATAAACGCGCTCCATCGTAGAAATATCTTCGCCTTTTGCCGTCGCATCTAAGAGGTTTTCAAATTTATGGTGCGAAATAGTTTTATTAAAGTTCGGCGCGTAATCGAGATATTTATTTTCTTGAAGTAAATTATAAATAAAAATTGTTCCGACAATCGTTACTGCCACTAAAGCATAGCGCGTTAAACGCAGTTTCACGACAAAATAATATCCGAGCGTACCGACCAAACATACGTAAGCAGCGCGTGTATAAGAAAATTGTATCGCCGTTAAAAAAATAAGAATACCGAAAAAAAGTACGATGCGAATAAATTTATAGCCGCCGTACAAACGCCACGCCCAAAATACAAACGGTAAAAAAACAACCGTAATAGCGGCATAATTGACGTGATTTCTAAAAAACGGTTGTACCGCTTTGTTTACATCATCGAAAGAAAATCCGAGCTGCGCGTGTCGGTAAAGTGCATATAATAGAGCTAAACTTAACGGAATAAAAATGCTCCAAAAAAACATTTCAATGCGGCGCACATCGCGGAGAATGTAACCCGCGAGAAAATAAAAAGTAGTGATGTACCACAATTTTGCCAAGCAGTATTTTATGGAAAGTATATGATTTTGCGCATTCATTGTGCAAATAATTATCCATCCGAAATGCAACAAGATTAATAAAGTAATCGGGTGTTTAAAAAAAGTACCCTCTCGAATAATAATACCCTTTTTTAAAATAAAAAGAAAATACGCGAGCATTAAACCGACAATAAGCGGTTCGGTAGGTAAATCGGTACCGAGTCCGTTCGGAAATTCGTATTCTATAGAAATCGGAATGGCAGCCATTAATATAAAAAAAATGGCTTTGAAG
This sequence comes from Saprospiraceae bacterium, assembly GCA_043732145.1. Classification (GTDB taxonomy): domain Bacteria; phylum Bacteroidota; class Bacteroidia; order Chitinophagales; family Saprospiraceae; genus JAAFJT01. The sequence goes on along the minus strand of JAYTIA010000556.1, from coordinate 982 downwards.
TCAACAATCGTCCAATACACCAATATAAAAAGTGCAGGTGCTGCTAACCATAAAATGTTTTCCATTGCAGCGGCAGCAATTCCGGCAATGAAAATTGTTATCGCTAAATAAGAAAATGGTGCGAATTGAAGTAGCTTATATTTTAGTTGTTGCAGCATTAAAAATAAGACCCGTTACCTTGACTTTTATTGTACGGAATTTTTATAAAATCAAGTGACCCCGGTTTTACGCGTAAATAAAATGCGTAAGTATTGCGCAACGGTTGCCAATTCATACCCATTTGCCAGCAGTGTAACTCTCTGAGGAAACCGAAATCCGGATACGTCAAACGCTTATTCGCAAAGTCATAACCGATGTTACCGACCGTGATACGCCAATTTTTAGTAATTGGAATATCGCCGGAAGTGTAAAGTGCATTTTGTATTATCGTCGTATCACGTCCCGGCGTTTTATCAATACTGATAGCAAAAGTATGTCGCAAAGTAAAATTATTCAAAACATCTAGCAGAGATTCAGCTTCTAATCTCTTTACTTTCGGCGGTCTGGGTTTTATAATATTGCCGTTCGCGTCGCGTTCTTCGTTGCCGGTGAGTTTGGTTTCGATATTTTTTTCTTTACTCTCCGCACCTTTCAATAAATCTCGAATTTGTCGAATACTCAAATTGGTGTTCAAACTCATCGTTAAATTTTCAAAATTCAGTAAACGTCCATTGGCTTGGTAAGCAAAAATTTGTAAACGATTGCCGCTTTTATCGCGTCCGTAAGGGTCAAAAAGTGCGTTGATACTCAACGATGATAAACCTTTGAATAAACTTGTGTTCGTTGACATCGTGACGCGACTCCATTTAAAAGAATCGGCAATCGCATTGAAACTGCCGCCGATGAAAATGTTTTCCAGCAATTTCATTTTCTTTAAAGTCGAATCTTTCGACATAAATTTTAATTCAAAAAAATTCGAGAGCGAGTAAGTCACTGCCATTTG
>JAYTIA010000555.1:0-9294 GCA_043732145.1 Saprospiraceae bacterium | reverse complement strand
AGATTATATCGGCGATGAAGCAGTTGCCACACTTCACGCACTCGGCGATTGTCCTTTGCCTTTATTAAGATTATATAAAGGACTTTAATAAATTACATTCGTGCCGACAATGTACTTAACCCGCCTTGATGCCGATGTGTCAAGGCGGGTTTTTGTTTTTATCCTGCGCGACAGGTTTTTATTTTAAAAATCGTATATTTTTTTTCGTAAAATAAAAAACTTGTTGCTATCTTTGGCGTATCAACTCCTACATACGTTTGAACGCAAAAAATGATTTTTCCTTTTCGGGTTTTACTTTGATTGAGAAGACTGCTTTTAAAAATTTATTTAGAGAGTGACTTTACAATTAAGATACAAATATGGTAAAAGCGCATTTTACAAATATACGAGCAGAAATAATCACAGAGTTAAAATTCGCTCAACACAGCATAAAAATTGCAGTAGCTTGGTTTACAAATTTAGAACTATTTGATTGCATACTTGAAAAATGCGAACAAGGGATACATATAGAGCTAATTATAGTTAAAGATGCTATAAACCTCAGAAAGTATGGATTAGATTTCAATAAATTTATTGAATTAGGAGGTAAGCTATTTTTCGGTAATTCAGATTCATTAATGCATCATAAATTTTGTGTGATTGATGATTCAATTTTACTAAACGGTTCCTACAATTGGACATATTGGGCTGAAAGCAAGAATAGCGAAAATATAACTGTAATTCAAAATGATGATGCTCTTCTTTGTCAATTTCTTAAAGAATTTATAAAAATTAAGCATGATTTAATACCGGAGACGGAAGCTTCTTACATTGAATTACCTGAAAAACAATTAAATCCATTATTAAGCTCTCAAGATCTCTTAGTAAATGAATATTTGCAAAGCGCTATAATTGTGAGCGAAAAAGGAAATGATGAGTTAGCAGAAAAAATTATAACACAAGTATCAAGAATAAAACCATTAGAAGTCACAAAATACCTGACAAACGGAATCGCTGCCAATAATTCATCTGTACGAAATTTATATAGTATTGTAAGTAATTCGAATAGTTCTTTAACCACTTACAGTTATGCGAATTATTGTTATCAAGTGAGTAGATTTATACAACAACAAGATTATTTCGCAGCTTTAAAATTAGCAAATGAGTGTATAAAAACTTATAAAACTTATAAGGGCTTTTCAATTCATGTATATCGAGGGGATTTAAAAATGAAATTCGCAGACGAAACGTGTGCATTTGAAGATTATCAATCAGCAATAAAAATACTCGATTTAATTAAACCACCACTCAAATTACTTTATTATAATAGAGAATTTTCATATTTTTTTCAACCAAGAATAGATATTTTTCTAAAACTGGGTCAAATCGAAGATGCAAAAAACGAATTGAAAGAAGCAATTAAACTATTCACAAAAATGAATAAATCTAAATGGGTTGAATTTGCTGAAGAATGGTTAAAAAAAATAAGTTCTTAAAATTATCAATGTGATTTTGGCTCTCATGTTGTTTTTAAAGATTAGTTGAAAGCATTAGTGTGATTTAAACATCACAGAATCAAAAACATATAAAATGAATAAAGAAGAAATAATACAAATTATACGTGAAAGTATTTGCGATTTAAGATTGCATGATAAATTGCTTCTCGAAGCAAATCCGAAAGAAGATGCAATAAACCATAGATTAGCTGTTTACATTGAATGTAAAATTCGTAAGCTAAACTTGCTTCATTCTATTGATGTTGAATACGACAAGTTTAATTTGGGGCAAAAACTAATTTATGACGAAGAAGGAATTGCCATAAAAATCCGTCCAGATATTATTGTGCATTGTAGGATGAGTCAAGACAATAATTTGTTAGCTATTGAAGCTAAAAAAGGAAATCTAATTAGGAAGGATAGAAGAACACTGAGAGGGCTTTTAGGATATCCCTTTAACTACCGATTCGCGTGTATGGTTTCTTATTTTCCAAAGAAAGATTTTAGTGCCTTTGAGATATTGTTTTATAATCAAAACAATGAATTAATAAAAGAGAAAGTGCGGGTTCAACCACTTTATCTTCAAGAGTACGCTCTTGAATAAAAATAATAAAACTAAATGCCGGCGAAAGCCACAAAACATTTCTAAAAATTAATGGAGATTATTTACAAAATTGAACAGCCAGAGAATTTCTCTGAATCAGATAAGGATAAATTCCTTGAACTACTGAAACAACAAGGTAAAGTCAATAATCCGACTCTCGATAGAATTAACAACTGTAAATTTCTTTGCTTGTGTATAATTGATGATAAAATAATCTCAATTGGAGCAATTAAACCCAAAACAGATAGTGACTTCGATTCTAATAAAGCAAATCTTAATGATTTAAGAAATGACTTCGATTTTGAACTTGGTTACTGTTTTACTTTACCCAAATTCACGGGACGAGGTCATTCATCTACAATTGTAAAACTTCTGATTGACAAATTACCAGACAAAAATTTAATGGCTTCAACTGAACTTCGTGCAGATAATTCAATGCCAAGAATCCTAGAAAAAAATGGGTTCAAACAATTTGGTAAACCTTGGAAAAGTACTATTCACGGTGGGGCGTTAGGGTTGTTTTTGAAGTTTGTTAAATAGGAAAAATAATAATTTCTAAGATAGAAACAAATGTACATTCTTTGAATAAAACGCAATTTCCGACGAAAGTCAAAAGATTTTCACAAGTAATCCCAAAAAAGCGACTTCCCTTCGGAAGTCGCTTTTTTATGCACAATATCAAGAAGGTAATCAATTAACCTACGTTTTATTCACAAACTCATCCGTATTCAAAATAGCATTGGCGACAATTGCTAATGCTGCTATTTCCGGTTTTTGTTTTGAAATAACTGACTCCTGACTCCTGACTCCTGACTCCTGAAAGCTCATCAACGCTTGACGATACAATTTTTCTAAAACCAATCGCTTTTCATTAGAAATATTTTGACACAAAGCCAATTCATATCCTTTTGAAATTTGTTTGCCGACATCGCTTTCATTATACGCCATTTTTTTCGCTAAGGCAGTTGCCGCCACCATATAAGTTGAATCGTTCATCGTGACCAATGCTTGAAGCGGTGTATTGGTGCGGATGCGACGAGATGTACACAACTCACGATTAACGCCATCGAAAGTTACCATCGAAGGATACGGGCTGCTGCGTTTCCAATACGTATAAATAGCGCGGCGATATTGATTGCCGCTTGAATCTTCTTTCCAAGTCGCACCGTTCCATGGTGAACTCCAAATACCTTCGGGTTGATACGGAAAAACACTTTTGCCATACATTTTCAGCGAAAGTAAACCACTCACCGATAATGCCTGGTCTCGAATTTGTTCCGCCGAAAGGCGCACACGTGAAGCACGCGCATACAATTTATTAAACGGGTCGCGACTCAATAATTCCGGTGTCATTTTAGAATCTTGGCGATATGTACCGGACATGACGAGTTTTTTCAGTAATTTTTTTGTACTCCATGCATCTTCATTCATAAATTGATACGCCAAATAATCTAGAAGTTCCCTGTGCGTCGGAGGAATGCCTTGCGTTCCTAAATCTTCTAAAGTTTCTGCCAAACCTTGTCCGAAAACTTGTTCCCAAATACGATTCACATAAGCACGTGCCGCTAAAGGATTTTTTTTATCCGTCAACCACATTGCCATACCCAGACGATTTCGCGGCCCATCTTTCGGAAATTCATTGAGCGATTTCGGTACATCCGGTTGCACTTCCTCACCATGTACGAGCCAATTACCGCGTTCAAAAACGTGCGAGGTGCGACGCATATCTTCCGGATTTTCCAACATGACCGGTGTTGTTTGAACGTCTTTTGACTTCAATAAATCCCAAAATTTTTGGTAAGCCTGTTTTGCATCCGACGCATTTGAATTCCATCTTTGTGTGAAATAAAACCAATCGAATTGAATACCGTTTTCCGTAAACTTTTGCATTTTCGGATTGGTGTAACTCAAATACACATCGTGTACACCGGCAACATTCGGCAAATCAAAATCAGCGAATAATTGTTTGGAAGCCGAAGTATCTACCGGCATATCTTTTAAAACAAAACCGTTGACTGAATCAATTGTGAGGCGCAAATTTCCGCCGACTGTGCGATTGTAATACGGAAAAATCAAATGATTTTTATTGGTGAAATTAATTTTTTGAAGTCGCGCCGAACCGTTTTTCCTCAACACCAACCATTTTGTGTCTGTCAGTTCGCTGTTTTGAAATTTATCTGCCGTTAAAGAATTGATACTCGGATGCAACGTCGTTAAAAAATTTGAAATATCTGTTAGACGATTCGGCATATTGGTTTTTACCCAATCGTGGAGTTCTAAATATTTCGTGCTGTCTTGTTTTCGATATTCGCGCAGCAAGGGATAATCGGCGTAGGTATCTTCATCGCGGGTATTATTAAAAAAAGCTAAAAATTTATAATAATCTTCATGTCGAAACGGATCATAAGGATGACTGTGGCATTGAACGCAAGCAAAAGTTGTACCCATCAAAGTTTCCCAAGTCGTATTCACGCGATCCATCACTGCTGCCGTTCTAAATTCTTCATTGTCCGTGCCGCCTTCATCATTCGTCATCGTGTTGCGATGAAACGCGGTTGCGATGAGTTGTTTCGGCGTTACATTCGGCATTAAATCGCCGGCTAATTGTTCCGTTAAAAATTCGTTATAAGGTTTATCGGCATTAAAAGATTCGATGAGCCAATCGCGATAACGCCATATATTTCTGCTGTCATCGCGCTCATAACCTTTTGTATCCGCATAACGCGCCAAATCAAGCCACATCGCCGTCCAACGTTCACCGTATTGCGGACTTTCTAAAAGTTTGTCCACCAAATTTTCGTAAGCCTTCGGCGAATTATCAGAAAGAAATTGATTTTTAAAATTTTCCGGTGCCGGCAATCCGGTTAAATCCATTGAAACGCGGCGTAAAAGTGTGGCTTTGTTAGCTTCGGGTGAAGGTGTGAGTTTTTCTTTCTCTAATTTATCGAGAATGAAATAATCAATATCGTTTTTTATGAAATTATTTTTCTGTGCGGGAATTAATCCGAAAAATTTGCCGGCGGGTTTCGGCACCGGGACAGGTTCGAGTGTTTGATACGCCCAATGATCGCCCCATTTTGCGCCTTGTTTCACCCACCGGCTCAATAAATCTATTTCATCTTTTGAGAGGGGCGTTGCGTGGTAAGGCATTCTTTCTTCAACGTCTTTGTATGAAAGCCGTTTTATCAATTCGCTGTTGTCGGGGTCACCGGGAATAATCGCAGGTTTTCCGCTTTCCGTAGCGGACAGCGCATCTTGACGAAACAGCAAACTGAAGCCTGCTTTGCGTTTCACGCCGCCATGACAAGTGATACACTTTTTATTGATGAGTGGTTTTACTTGCGTGTTGAAATCTACTTGTTCTCCGCTTTGTTTGAACGACAAACCTGCAAGCAATATTAAACCACCAATGAAACCGATAAGATATTTGTACCGAAGAAAAGTTTGCATGGCGAAACTGATTTAGTTCGTTCCAAAGACAGCATTTAGATTTTATCCTCAAACCAAAATTTTCAACGCAATATACTGACATAATAATCCGACAACTACACCGGCGTATAATTCACGCGGCGAATGTGCATTTAGTTTTAAACGCGACATCATCACAAGACCGATTGAGATAATACTCAACATCAATATTAAATTCAGACTGACATCGTAACTACCGAAATATGGAAAATGAATCGGAACAGAACCGATACTGTACAAACGCAAAGCGATGATGACCGTTGCAGCAAAACCCGTAACGCCGGCTGCATGAACACTGACTTTAAAAAAAATATTAATGAAAAAACAGGTAAATAATAATAATGTTGCACCCAGAATTGCGACCAAAAAAGCGGTCGGCGTATTCGTGTCGGCAAGTGCGCTGCGAAATGCCCACAAATAAAATACACCCGTCACGATAAAAGGTCCTATGCGGTCGTTTTTTTTGCGCATCGTGATGGATGAAATTAATCCTAATTTTTGCATCAAAACGGCGGCGAAGCCCGGTAAAAAAAATGTACACGCAAACACGCGCAACACAATCGGCATACCTTCGTGCAAACTATTGACACCGAATAAATACGGATTAACCACCAAAAGCAATATCAGCATATATGTCAACATAATGAGCGGATGATAGACGGCTGAAATAACTTGTGCAAAAAATTTCATTGTAGCGTTTTTTCGTTATACTTTGGAGGTAAAATTAATTCTTAATTCTCCTCGTTCCACCTAAAAGTATCTACATCAAAACCGGCGAGGTCAAGTACGCGATCAATCACGGTTGCCGCAATATCTTCTAAAGTTTTTGGGCGGCTGTAAAAACTCGGCGTTGCCGGACAAATAATACCGCCGGCTTCCGTTACAATTTTCATATTGTTGATATGAATGAGATTATACGGGGTTTCACGCGGTACGATAATCAGTTTACGGCGTTCTTTTAAAATCACATCTGCGGCGCGCGTAATTAAATCGTCGGAAATACCATGCGCGATACGTGCCAATAAACCCATCGAACACGGGCATACAACCATCGTATCGTAACGCGCAGACCCGCTTGCGAAGGGTGCCATGAAATCATTTTTTTCGTAGAACTTCACGTCATAATTTTTCCAATCCGTATTTTCTAATTCATGTTGCCAGTTATAACGCGCATTTTCGGTCATCACTAAACCAATCGCTGCCGTTTGATTTTTCAACGACATCAATTTATCTAAAAGTACTTTTGTATAAATAGCACCGCTTGAACCACCGACGGCTACAATTATTTTCTTCTTCATGTTTAAATTTAATACACCTCACAAGTAATGAACAATGAACAATGAAAAATTTTTCATTGTTCATTGTTCATTTTTTATTATTTCATTATGGCGTAGTTTTTTTTCCTGTATCTCCCGTAATTGCATATTTAATGCCGCCGAGAATATGTTGCATAAAAACCGGATCGGAATAACTTGCAATCGTATGACCTAAACCGGTATAAAATGCGCGACCGCCGTCGTAATTATGATACCATGCAATCGGATGTTGCGCACCCATTGTGCCTCCTTTATACGATGTTTCATCTAAATTTAGAACTACAGTCACCGTCGGGTTAAAATTTTTATAGTTGTACCACTCATCTACCCGCGTCCAAGTATCGCTTGTAAGATGTTTATTGGCGATAAAATTTCTGTCCACGACTTGAACAGTCGCCGTCGGTGTACCTTGCGGGTGTCCGGCAAATTGTGCGCCGACAAGTTTGTTGTACCAAGCCCAATCGTATTCGGTATCTGCGGCGGCATGAATACCGACAAAACCTTTTCCGGATTGAATATATTTTTCAAAAGCGGCTTGTTGCGTGTTGTCTAAAATATCGAGCGTGGTACAAAAAAATACAACTGCCGCAAATTGTTTAAGAGAATCGGGATTCATGATCGAAGCGTCTTCACTAAAAGTGGTACGGAATCTATTCTCTACGCCCAATTTTTCAAGGGCTATTTTTCCCGCCGGAATGCAATCGTGCCTCCAACCTTTTGTTTTAGAAAAAACTAAAACACGCGGCACTGCTTTACTGCAACTTGACGCACCGAAAAATAAAATGCTGATAAAGGCAAAACATAAAATTTTAGGTAAAAGTACTTTCATGATAATTTTTATTGATTGGTAAAAAGGTAAAGATAATTGATGAATTTTATGGTTGCAAAAAAGGTACAAACTATTTTGCAAGATTTAATAATCGATTTATTATCTTCTAATTTTTTCAAGTAGCGAAAATAAAGTTTTTATTTTATTTTTATGGTTAAACTAAGAAATTTATTTCTTTGATAAAGTTTTGATTCAATATTCACTCCACACCGGTAATTAAAAAATGGCTCTAAAAATTCTAAAATCCGGTATTGCCGATAGCGTTCAAGACGGCGGTAGATTTGGTTTTCAAAATCTTGGTATCAATCCGACCGGTGTGTCGGATATTGTTGCGGCAACGATTGCTAATGCTTTAATCGGAAATGATACAGGTGCAGCAATTTTAGAATTGCATTATCCGGCATCTACTTTTCAATTCACCGAAAATACTTGCATCGCATTGAGCGGCGCGGATTTTTGCGCTTGTATTGATGACTTACCTGTGCCTTTGAATACGCCGTTAATTGTTAGACAAAATGCGATTTTAAAATTTGAAAAAAAATCTAGTTGGGGTTGTCGCTGTTATTTGAGTGCTCAAGGTGGTTTCAATGTGCCGGAGTGGTTGAATAGTTTTAGTACCAATACCAACGCAAAAGCCGGCGGCTTTTGCGGCAGAAATTTAAAAAAAGGAGATGAATTGAGTATAGCTTTCAGCTATATGAGCAAAGACCCTTTATTACTGAGTTGTAAGCTACAAGCAGATAGTAACTCAAAGCTTAAAGCTCAAATCGCAAAGCACACGATATTACCTTGGCATACTACACCGGAAAATTTTTATCGCAATAGAAACATTATTCGAGTTGTAATAGGCAATGAGTTTGAATGGCTAACATCAGAATATCAAAAATTAATAGGAGAAATGCGATTTAAAATAGGTATACAAAGTAACAGAATGGGCTATCGTTTGGAAAGTGAATCGTTGGAGGTAACAGAAAAAAAACAATTATTATCAACGTCAGTAACACACGGCACGATACAACTTTTACCGAACGGGCAATTAATTATTCTGATGGCAGATCATCAAACAACCGGAGGTTATCCGCGCATTGCACACGTTATCGCGGCAGATATTCCAACGTTGGCACAAAAAAATTCGAAAGAGATAATTCAATTTCATTTTGTTTCGATAGAACAAGCAGAAGAAATTTATTTGAAACAACAAAAGTATTTAAATCAAATGGCGATGGTTTGTATAGAAAAATTCAAAGAGCGATAACTTTTTTAATGAAACCGGCATAGATGATGGCGTTTGTAGCCTAAAGGCTAAAATAAAAAACCGAGTAGCGTGAATACACACTACTCGGTTTTCCTATCACTAAAAAATTTATTATTAATATGTCCACCGTCAATAAGTCCACCGTCTTAAATCGCCTTTTCGTAAATTCTATAACGTCTGTACGGACGTGCTTCTATATCTTGCATAGCGCGATTCATCATGACGTTGTGTTCTAAAATCCATGAACATTCGGCGCGTTCGATGCCTTTTTCCATTCCTATTTTAATGAGTTTGGCATAAAAAACAGCATCAATACCTAGACGACGATATTCTTTTAAAACACCGAG
>JAYTIA010000554.1:0-9307 GCA_043732145.1 Saprospiraceae bacterium | reverse complement strand
CTTTCGACGATGGTGTATTCAATATGCTTGGCTTGTTTCACCATTGATTTTGTTTTCACCAACCGGTCTCTGCGCTCACCGAAATACGATGCTAAACGGTTACGTAAACTTTTAGCTTTGCCGACATATAAAACAATACCATTTGGGTCAACAAAGCGATATACACCCGGTTGCAACGGAATAGTCGGCGACATCTCTTGAAAATCGGGAGTGGTCATAAAAATAATGAACAATGAATATCGAACAATGAAAAGAAAGTTCTCGATTTTGAATTTATTTAAGAAAAATTGTAAATCGTAAATCGTAAATTGAGAAGCGAGGCTTGAACACAAAATTAATCAACTTGTTCCTATAATTAATTTTCGGTTTAAATATTTTTTCTAACTTTATCTTTTAAGCGACATGTCATGGAGGAAAAAATTACGAAAATATATCAAGAACATGACAAATTTTTTAAAGTATTCTTGTGAGAAATGCCGTAATTATCGTGAAAAAATGAAAGGTAAATTTAGAAACGTTAACTGATACAGCTATAAAATCGGAATTTATGACACCTTACCAATCAATTTTGGAAGCAGGCAAACTAAAAGAAAAACGTTTAGGGATAATTAAACCTTTAAAGCGCGGCAATTTAACGGTTACTGAAATTGCTGAAGACTTTGACGTATCTACGGATCTTATCATGAAAATTAAAACAGAAAACGGGCTTTAGTATTTTTAATTTTTCTCAAAATTAATTTTTAAAATAAATTTATAATACTTGACACACGCATAAAAAAACCGTTTAGAAAAATTATTTTCCTAAACGGTTTTTTTATGCGCATTGAAAAAATTTATTTATTCGCAAAATGCGCCGTAATTTTTTCTGCTAATTCTTTTCCGATATTTTTTTGCGCTTCATTTGTTGACGCACCGATATGCGGCGATACACTGATACGCGCATGATTTAATAATGTCGGAAGCGGTGTCGGTTCATTCATAAAAGCATCAAGACCTGCACCGCCGATTTGTCCGGCGTTGAGTGCATCTAATAAAGCAGCCTCGTCAATGACTCCGCCGCGAGCGCAATTAATAATAATCGCACCTTGTTTCATTTTCGCCAATTCTTCCGCACCAATCAACGGTTTTTTCAATGCCGGTGTGTGAACGGAAATAAAATCCGAGAGGGTTAGAATATCATCGAAAGAAGAGGCATGAAGTTTTACGGAAAATCTCACGTCGTGCGTCGTATATAAATCCATTTCCAATTGCGCTTCCGGTAAAATCGGATCGCTGTAAATCACTTTCAAACCCATACCCATTGCCAATTTTGCGAGTTCTTGTCCGATGCGACCGAAACCAATGATGCCAATTGTTTTTCCTTTAAGTTCGATACCGGTTGCGTAATAATTTTTCAATTTTTTAAAATCGCCCGTCGCCATATCGCGATTGGCATTGTGAACAAAACGCGACAACGATAAAATATGCGCCAGAGCCAATTCCGCTACCGAGCGCGAAGAGGCTGCGGGTGTTGTAATGACATTAATGCCTTTCGATTTCGCGTAATCCACATCAATATTATCAACGCCGACACCGCCGCGTGCAATAACTTTTAAGTTTGGACAAGCGTCAATGAGTTCCTTACGCACTTGTGTAGCAGAGCGCACCGTAATGACTTCATATTTCGGAAGTTCTTTAATGAGGTCAGCTTGTGCTACTTTTGCCGTTTCTACATAAAACCCTGCCGTTTCAAGCATTGATTTTGCTTCGGCTTCAATGCCGTCGTTTGCGAGAATTTTTATCATACCTTATTTATTTATCTTGTTTTATTTTTCAGTTTTTATTTTAAGCCGCGCAAAGATAAGTCGGCAGAAGTTGAAAGTTGAAAGTTGAAAGTTGAAAGTGAAATTATTTTCAACTTTCAACTCGTTACAAATCTTCTTTCTTCACAAATTTTTGTTAATTTTGCACCTCTTTTTTAAACTTATTATTCATAAGTGAGTAAGTATAATGGAAGAGATTGACGACAGACGATTTACGATGACTAAAACTCATACCGGCTAAATCGAAAATCGAAAATCGAAAATCGAAAATCAAAAAAATGTACAAAGAATTTAAGCACCTCAATCTGCCGGAAATTGATAAAGAAATTTTGAAATTCTGGGATGATGAAAAAATATTTGAAAAATCGGTACAACAACGCTACACGAACAATGCGTTTGTGTTTTACGAAGGTCCGCCATCAGCGAACGGTTTTCCGGGTATTCACCACGTAATGGCACGGGCGATTAAAGATATTTTTTGTCGGTTTCAAACCATCAATGGTAAGCGCGTCGAAAGAAAAGGCGGTTGGGATACGCACGGTTTGCCGATTGAGTTGAGCGTAGAAAAAGAATTGGGCATTACAAAAGAAGACATTGGTAAAAAAATTTCGATTGACGAATATAATCAAAAATGCCGTGAAACTGTTATGCGTTACAAAGATGTCTGGGATGACATCACACGCAAAATGGGTTATTGGGTAGATTTGCAAAACCCGTACATCACTTACGAAAACGATTATATAGAATCAGTGTGGTCGCTTTTACAAAAATTGTACAAAAAAGATTTGATGTACAAGGGCTACACAATTCAACCTTACTCGCCGGCAGCCGGTACGGGTTTGAGTTCGCACGAATTAAATATGCCCGGTACCTATAAAGATGTAACCGACACAACTGTCGTCGCAATGTTCAAAGTAAAATCCGGTAAAGACACAAATTGGCTTTTCGATACTGCCGACGAAGATGTGCGTATCGCGGCATGGACGACAACGCCTTGGACTTTACCGTCAAATACAGCTTTAACAGTCGGACCGAAAATCGAGTATGTCAAAATAAAAACGCATAATCCTTACACGCACGCGGCAGTGAGTGTGATTGTTGCGGAAAAATTGGTGAGTAAATGGTTTGGCGGAAAAAATCAACCAGTAGTTGAACACACTTCGGCCCATTTTAGAGGTGAAAAACTTTCGGGTATTCGCTACGAACAACTTTTAGCTTATGCACAACCAACAGATGGTGATGCTTTCAAAGTAATATTGGGCGATTTCGTTACGACCGAAGACGGAACAGGTGTCGTTCACACAGCACCTTCTTTCGGTGCCGATGATATGAAAGTTGGTCGCGCTAACGGCATCGGCTCGTTAACGCTCGTTGATAAGCAAGGAAAATTCGGCGATAATGTAGGCGAATTTTCCGGTCGTTACGTTAAAGATTATAAAGATGATCCAAATTATGTGAGTGTTGATGTGGATATTTCCGTTAAACTAAAACTCGAAGGCAATGCATTGAATGTTCAAAAATACGTACACACTTATCCGCATTGTTGGCGCACGGATAAACCGATTTTGTATTATCCCCTTGATTCTTGGTTTATTCGCGCTTCGAAAGTGCGCAAAAAAATGGTAGCACTCAACAAAACCATTAATTGGAAACCCCAATCAACGGGTGAAGGGCGTTTCGGAAAATGGTTGGAAAATTTACAGGATTGGAATTTATCGCGCTCGCGGTATTGGGGTATTCCGTTACCGATTTGGAGAACTGAAGTCGGCAAAGGTGAACTTGTTGAAAAATGTATCGGTTCAGTCAAAGAAATGGAAAGAGAAATAAAAAAAGCCAACAACACGCTTTGCCTCAATCAATCGTTACCGAAAGATTTACACCGCCCGTATATTGATGACATCGTTCTTATCAGCGATGACGGAAGACCGATGCGCCGCGAATTGGATTTAATTGATGTTTGGTTCGATTCAGGTGCGATGCCTTACGCGCAATGGCATTATCCGTTTGAAAATAAAAAGAAATTTAAAGAAAATTTTCCGGCAGATTTTATCAGCGAAGGTGTTGACCAAACACGCGGTTGGTTTTATACGCTTCATGCAATTGCGGCGATGGTGTACGGAAAAATTGCGTTCAAAAACGTCGTCTCTACCGGTTTGGTTTTAGATAAAAACGGACAAAAAATGTCTAAACGTCTCGGTAATGCTGTTGATCCGTTTGAAACGATTGGTAAATACGGTGCAGATGCGACGCGTTGGTACATGATGTCGAACGCACAACCTTGGGATAATTTGAAATTCGATTTAGAAGGTATTGTCGAAGTGCGTAATAAATTTTTTGGTACGCTTTATAATACGTATAATTTTTTCGCGCTTTACGCTAACGTGGATGGTTTCGTTCAAAATGAAACCAATCAAACACCTATCGCAAACCGAGAAGAATTGGATAGATGGATTCTTTCCAAATTAAATTCATTGATCGTTGATGTGACAACTGCTTATGAAGATTACGATCCGACTGCCGCCGCTCGTGCCATGGAAAAATTCGTTGACGAACATTTTTCAAATTGGTACGTGCGTTTAAGTCGTCGCCGTTTTTGGAAAGGCGAAATGTCTGAAGATAAAAAAATGGCGTATGAAACGATGTACGAGTGTTTGATGGTAGTAGGACAACTAGCATCGCCAATTGCACCGTTTTTTTCCGATTGGCTCTACAAAAACTTAACCGAAAATTTGCGCGACAAAGCGATTGAAATAAACTCGCCGTTGCGTCATGTTTCGGTACATCTTACGGATTTGACAAAAGCTAATCCGGATTTCATAGATAAAGATTTGGAAGAAAGTATGGATTACGCGCAACGCATTTCTTCTTTAATTTTAAGTATCAGAAAAAAAGAAAAAATTCGTGTGCGTCAACCTTTGACACGTGCATTGTTGCCGATTCTGAATGATGGATTTGAAGCACACGTGCGGCGCGTTCAAGATTTAATTACTGCCGAAACCAATATCAAAACTTTAGAATTTATTAAGGATACTTCCGGCATCGTCACCAAAAAAATAAAACCGAATTTTAAAACACTCGGCAAAAAATTGGGTGGCGATATGAAACTCGGACAAACGGCAATTGAATCGCTATCACAAGAAGATATCAAAGTAATTGAAAAATCCGGCGTATTTGATTTAACTGTCAACGAAAAAAATTACGCGCTCACGCTCGAAGACTTTGTGATTACCTCGGAAGATATTCCGGGTTGGCAAGTAGCGAGTGATGGTGAAGTAACGGTGGCTTTGGATATAAATTTAAATGACGCGCTCATTGCGGAAGGCACTGCACGTGATTTAGTCAACCGCATTCAAAATCTCCGTAAAGATAAAAATTTTGATATTACCGATCGTATCAACATCAGCATAGAAAAAAATGAAGCGATTAATGCTGCTGTTCAAAATTTTAATCATTATATTAAAAATGAAACGCTCGCAGATACTTTAAATTTAGTAGAAACCGGAAATTTTGACGGCGAAGAAGTATCGTTGAATGATGAAGTAGTATTGAATATGAGGGTGGTGAAGATTTAGTTTTTTTATTTGTTTATTGAGGTAGATATGCGATGTATTGCACCTCTAATATCAATAAACAAATAAAAAAACTCCGACTTCTTGTGGAAACCGGAGCTCAATGAAAAACATAAAAATACCCCTATTTGTGTCTTTATCGCGCAAAAATTTTTCGCGTGATATTTTAGTATTTTTCAAATATGATGCCAATATTAAATTTCAAATTACTAATTACGAATTAGGAATCGCATTTATGTCCATTAATGATTTTTGTACATTAGTGTCCAAAAGATTTAAAGCGAATTAAACTTTGCGTCCTTTATGAAAAACTTTGCGTGCCTTGCGTTAAAATTAACAGCAAAGTTCGCAAGAAAGTTTCAAAAATGCGGTTGATGTAAAATACCTACTACAGTAATGATTTTTGATCAATAATTAATCTTTGGTTCAGATTTTATGGCAACTAAAATCACAATCAAAAAAGATTTTACGTTCTTTGCGTCGTAAAGGAGTTTTCAAAATTGATAATAAACGTTGTTGAGACTTAAAACTTAAACGATGGTGAATCAAACTTATGTTTAGTAGTTTAACGGTTAGAAATTTAATCTAAAATAACCAATAACCATTTTTATGAGTACAAATATTCTGGAAGGCAAACGCGGCGTGATATTCGGGGCATTGAATGAACAATCCATTGCTTGGAAAACAGCTTTGACGGCACACGCACAAGGCGCGAAAATCGTTTTAACAAATGCACCGGTGGCAATGCGCTTCGGCGAAATAAAAATTTTGGCAGAAAAAATTGGTGCGGAAATTATTCCCGCAGATGCCACTTCATTGGAAGATATGGAAAAACTATTTTCCGGCAGCCGCGATATACTCGGCGGTAAACTTGATTTTGTTTTGCACTCGGTCGGAATGTCCATCAATGTCAGAAAAGGAAAACATTATACCGATTTAAATCACGAATGGATGAAACAAACGTTAGATGTATCATCTATCTCGTTTCACAAAATGATGCAAGTGCTTTATAAACAAGAAGCGATGGCAGATTGGGGCAGTATCGTTGCACTCACTTACATTGCGGCGCAGCGTGTTTTTCCGGATTATAGCGAAATGGCAGATGCAAAAGCACTTCTTGAATCTTTTGCGCGCAGTTTCGGTTATCATTTCGGCGTGAAAAATAAAGTGCGCGTAAATACCGTTTCTCAATCACCGACTTGGACAACAGCGGGTTCCGGTGTAAAAGGTTTTAAAGAGTTTTTTGATTACGCCGATAAAATGTCTCCGATGGGAAATGCTTCCGCAGAAGCTTGTGCCGATTTTTGTTGCGCCATGTTCAGTGATTTTACGCGATACGTGACGATGCAAAATTTATTTCACGACGGCGGTTTTTCAAATATGGGTATGAGTCCGGCAGTTTTAACAATGAACAGTGAGCAATGAATAATGAACAATTTTTCAAAAATGAACAACAAATATTTAACGATGATAAGTATCTAATACTTTTTTCATTGTTCATTATTCCTCGTTCATTATCCCATGAAAAGTTGTTCATTAGATTATTAATCATTTTTCATTGTTCGTTGTTCATTATTCATTGCGAAGCGCAATCACGTCCACCGGAAGGTGTCGGCGGCAATAGCGGTACCTATAGGCAAGAACAACAGACTGTGGATTCTACGCAAGAAGAAGCAGTCGCATTAGATACTGCATACATCACATCTTTTTTGCCCAAAAATCTTGGGAAAATAACTCTAGAAGACGATTCTTTACTCACCCGAAATTTTCAACAATACGATCCGATTCGTCAACGCGATAACGATTATACTAATCTCGGACAAATAGCAACGGCAGCGCGTCCAATTTTATTTCGACCGCGTGTGCATCGCGGATTTGACGTGGGTGTACATTCATTCGATATTTATCACATCAAGAACGATGAATTGCGATTTTATCGGCAAACAAAACCTTTCGCCGATTTATTTTACAGTGGTTCGAGCCAAGAAAACGGCGTATTCAATGCGCGTTTCGGCAGAAGTTTTTCGGATAATATTAATTTAAGTATTGATTATCGGCGGGGTTTCAATTTGAACATCAATAATCAACCGAGCGTACGCGGTAGGTTATACGATATTCCGCGAGCAAGAACGGTAGCTTTCGGCGTTGGTTTGTGGTATTACAACGACCGTTACGATGGTTTTTTAACTTTTACTTCTAATTTTGCATCGCAAACGGATAAAGGCGGTATTGCTTCGGATTCAATTTTCAATACGTTGCCGACTAATTCTTTTTCTACCGCTGATGCACGTATCACCAACAACAATTCAAATCTTGTCAATTCGGGCGCATACTCACGCATCGAACGTTATGAAGTATCGTACCGCCATTTTATTACGCTCAATAGAAATAGAAGTTCTGAGCTATTGAATGTGAGCAATGAGCCGAAACTTGATAGCAGCACTAAAAAATTCCAAAACTCAAAACTCAAAATTGACAGTACAAAGCTCAAAACTCAAAACTCAAAACTATCAGTACGTCAATACCGCATCGAACACAATATCTCGTATAAAAGCGATAAATATTTTTCTGCACATAAATTCCCGCTCACCGATTCAACTACTTATTACCAAAACGTTGGTTTTTACGATCCTGCTTTTGTAACTGACCCACGCGGTGTACGTTTTTTTATATCCGATAATGTTATCAGCAACGACATTCGTATAGGTACGGTAAGAAATCGCAGCATTTCGTCGGCAGCATTGGGTAATGAGCAGAAAATTGATAGCAGTTTCAAAATTCAAAACCAAAAATCCAAAACCAAAAATCAAATTGATAGCAGTTACAAAATCCAAAATCCAAAATCCAAAATCCAAAATTCGACACAGAGCGATTTATTTGAAGTCGGTATTTCGCATGAATATCACGTGATAGATCAAGAAGTGACGGCGCGCAAAGTGCAAAATATCATCGGCATAGGACGCTGGCTTTACACACCCAATGATAATTTTAGCGTTGATGCGAATGCGTCTATTAATTTTATCGGTTACAACGCCGGTGATTATCGCCTTTCCGGAGAAATTTTTTATGATGTGCCGAAAATCGGTACGCTCACACTGAATGCAATTAATCAATTATACGCACCGAATTTTATTCAGACTGAATTATACGTTACCGACCAAAATGTTTGGGACAACAACGCCAAGTTTTCTAAAACTTTAGAAACGCATTTGAGCGGCATATTTACCGTTCCGAAATTTGATTTATCGGTAACCGTTTCTTATACGCTTTTGAACAACGCTGTTTATTTTAATACGGCAGCCATTCCGCAACAAAGCATCGTGCCGATAAGTATTTTGCAAGCAGTCGTACAAAAAGATTTTAAGGTTGGCATTTTTCATCTTGATAACAGAATAACGCTGCAAAAATCGTCCGAAAAATTTATTCCTGTTCCGGATATTTACCTAAAATCCGGTTTGTATTTTGAAAGTAAAATTTTCAAAAAAGCGATGCTTTTTCGCGCCGGTTTTGATGTGCGTTATACTTCATCATGGTACGCACCGGCATATTTGCCTTTGACAGGACAATTTTTTATTCAAAATAAATTATCCGTACCGGATGTCGCTGTCGTAGATTTTTATGTTTCGATGAAAGTAAAAACGTTTCGATTTTTCTTAAAATTAGAAAACATTGCTTCCGGTATCACGAATAAAGTGTATTATCCGAGTTATCTTTATCCCGTTCCGGATTTTTCTACGCAAGGAGCCACTTATTTACCGTTAAGGTTTGGTATTCGGTGGCAGTTGCTTAATTAGTGATTGGTTTATCGGTTTATTGGTGATTAGTCAATTGGTTAAATAGGTTTTATAATTACCGATAAGCCAATAAACCAATAACCTGTAACCTTATAATGAAATACAACTTCCTTATTTTCATTTTATGCTGTACTTTTTAGAT
>JAYTIA010000553.1:0-3581 GCA_043732145.1 Saprospiraceae bacterium | reverse complement strand
TCAAGGGTAAAGTAGGCACAAACCGCTACAAACCCAAAAATGACTAACCATAAAATGCGTGTAGCAGCGTTTCTCATATTCGATTTTGGATTTTAGTTGACGCTTTTGGATTTTGAATTTTGGATTTTTCTTGTTTAAAAATTTCAGAAAAATCTTCCAATATTTAAGTTACAAACGGGTAAATAACAAGTTGGTTCGATTTTTAAAAATCTGCTTTGAGCACTTTATTATTTATCCGCTACTTAGATAAAAAATCTAAATTCAAGACGAAAAATCCAAAATCCTTAATATCCTACTTGCGAATACTTCTGTATGTTCGACGGATCGAGTTTTGACATGATTTGCGTGAACTTTACTTTTTGTTCCGACGTACCGTTTTTAAAAATTTCTATCAGTTCATCTCCTTTAGTAACGGTAAAAATGCGCACGGATAATGTATTCGGATAACTTTGATGCGCTTCGTCAATATGTTCCAAGGCTTTCATCAACGACAATCTGCAACGCGACATATCGGTGGCGGCGTAGTCTATGCCTTGACGGTGATATTCGTAAGTAGCTTGGCGAAAATTTTTAAATCTCGGACTGAAAATGTTTTCCGTGAACCAACTCCGCGCATTATTATTCCTTGTATTGATGCCCCATTCCGTTTTGGCATCACTCGGCACACTGTTTACAATATCTTGTGCGTGAAGCCAAAACGCTTCACCGCCGGAGGGCGCAAACGAATCGTAATCGGTAGCCAAAATTACTTGCACATAGTATGCCATTGTACTGACTAAATTGTCGGTAAAACTATTGCGTGCGTATTGCATCGGTTGAAATTGTTCGTAACTAAAACTTACGCCTTGATCAAGATATACGAAAAGCGGAGTAAGTTGATCGTTACCGAAAACGGCACGATTGGCTTGAATCGTCATATCGGCAGTAAAACTCGTCGTACTGTTCTCTACTTTTATATTAAGTTGAATAGAACCGACGATGCGTTCATTTTGCTCAAATACATCTTCCGTCCATTTGGTATTGTTTATCAGTTCTTGTAAACTTTGTTGCAAGGCTTGATACACTTTTAAGTCAACCGTTCTGTTCGCCGGCGGTGGTACAACTTTAACGGAAAAATTCATTTCTTGAGCGTACAAGCCGACAATACTTCCCATCATAAACATGAAAAGCAAAATTGGAAGGCGAAAGATTTTTATCATAAGAATTTAAGAATTATATTTTGATGAAACGCAAATTTAATATGGATATTTTAAAAGTTTCGAGTTTTACCCTCGTCAAGCGTTTAGAACATAGACGAGGTTTTAAACAAAATTAACGACATCTCATTCACTATATCCTCCGCCACTGCCGTTTTTGATTTTAACTCAAAATTCTTCACCGAATCATCCCCAAAAATAAAACTAACTTTGTTGGTGTCGTGATTAAATCCTGCACCCGCGTCGCGCAGTGAATTGAGTACAATAAAATCAAAATTTTTTTTACGGCGTTTTGCCATTGCGTGTTCTATTTCATGGTCAGTTTCGAGTGCAAAACCGACGATTATTTGATTCGCTTTTTTTCTTTCGCTGAGCGATTTTGCAATATCGGGTGTTTTTTCGAGTTCGAGCGTTAATGTGTCTCCGGATTTTTTTATTTTCGTATCTGATGTATGCACCGGACGATAATCTGCAACAGCTGCACAAAGTACGGCAGCATCACAAGTCTCAAAATTTTTTAAAGCCGCATCATACATTTTTTGCGCCGATTCGACGCTCATTAAATTTATTTTTTTGTGGTGAAGATTTAATTTCGTCGGTCCACTCAGCAAAATAACTTCGGCACCGCGATTTGCCAACGCTTCCGCAATCGCATAACCCATTTTTCCTGAAGAGCGATTACCAATAAAGCGCACCGGATCGAGTGCTTCGTAAGTCGGACCGGCAGTAACTAAAATTTTTTTGCCGAGTAAATCATTTTTTTTTTGAAAAAAATCTTCTATCAACGAAAAAATTTCTTCAGGTTCTGCCATGCGTCCTTCTCCGTTCAATCCACTCGCCAATTCGCCGTTGCCGACAGGGATTAATTTACAACCATCTTGCATGAGTTGTTTAATATTACGTTGTGTTGCCGGATGGTGCCACATATCCATATCCATTGCCGGTGCAAAAAAAACGGGACAACGTGCCGATAAATAAACTGCAGTCACAATCGTATCGCAAATTCCGTGCGCCATTTTTGCCAAAGTAGTGGCAGTAGCAGGTGCAACAATTAAAGCATCTGCCCACAAACCCAGTTCGACATGATTGTTCCAATTTTCTTCGCTGATGATTTCAGTCAACACCGGTTTTTTAGAGAGTGTTGATAATGTGAGAGGTGTAATGAATGCCGTTGCCGTCGGTGTCATCAAAATTTGCACTTCCGCACCGGCTTTTAGGAACAAGCGCGTGAGGGTCGCAGTTTTATACGCCGCGATACTTCCGGAAACGGCGATGATTATTTTTTTATTTCGGATGGATGTTTGCAAGTCAATGAAAACCTTTGATGATAAACTGTACAAATATACATCTCAAAAAATCATTTTCATTATTTTTTTAGCATTATAGAGACGCGGTGATTGCGTCTACGGTTTATTATGAAATTGCGATTTAATAATCGTCTTTTCCAATCGTTAGTAAGACGCGAAGCACCGCGCCTCTACATTTACAAAAAATTTGAATCCTTTTTTTATCAATTTCGGTAATACTTTAATTTCATAAATTCAGATTACCTCTTCTTTTTTAAAAACTTCTTTTCGGAAATGTACACCCCATTCAACGAGTTCGTCTAAGGCTTTTTGTATAGATTTGCCAAGCGGTGTTAATGCGTATTCCACCGTGATGGGCATAGTGTCGTAAACGGTTCTGGAAATTAATTTATTGATTTCCAATTCTTTTAACTCTTGCGACAACATTTTGGGCGAAATATCGTGAATATCTTTTCTGATTTCACCGAAACGTTTGTTGCCGTAAGTTAAACAGATAATAATCGGTAAGCGCCATTTGCCTTGAATAACATCTAAGGCATCTCTTAACGACCTTAATTTAAGGGTACACATTTCCGATTTACGGGAACTTGAATTTGAACTTGTCATGAGTTTCGTGTTTGGTTACTTAAAGGTAATTACTTACCGGCGAGTAATAGATAACTTCTTGAAAACAAAAATAAGCAACGTTATGTTTCAATAATCAGACAGTTAAACAATTTAAACAATAAAAAATTATGAGTCTAATTAAAGATTTGAATTGGAGGTACGCCGCTAAAAATATGAACGGCGAAAAAGTATCTCAAGAAAAATTAAATACTATTCTTGATGCTGTTACTTTATCGGCTTCTTCTTACGGATTGCAACCTTACACAGTTGTTGTAGTAAGTAATGAAGCTGTAAAAGAAAAATTAATGGCGGCAGCTTATGGGCAAAAACAAGTCGGTTCCGCTTCTCATGTGCTTGTGTTTTGCGTTCCTGAAATCATTACTGTTGACATGGTGCAAGATTTTATAAATCATGTGGCTACAACCAGAGGTTTACCTGTGCATGTTTTAGATGGTTATAAAGGTATGATAAC
>JAYTIA010000552.1:0-3582 GCA_043732145.1 Saprospiraceae bacterium | reverse complement strand
GAAAAATTATCATGCAGAAAAAAGTGGCGTTGAAAACCATCAATCCGACAGCATCGGCGATGACTTGGACGCGCTACGGTTTGGATTTATCGGATTTAGTGAAACGTGACCCGACGGCGATTTATCAAGTACGTATTTGTTTCAGAAAATCTTATGTCAATAATTCTAATTGCGGCGGCATTAAAGATAATATGGCGACGGTGAACAGTTCAAATGATTTTGAAGCATCGGATGATAACAGTTTGGAGTTTGACACTGATAATAATTCGTACTTTCATTATGGTTGGAATGGCGGTGAAGGTGGTGAACAAAATTACAAAGAACAAAATAATCCCTGTAATAATTCTTATTACAACACCGATAATTTTATAAAACGCAACGTTTTTTGTTCCAACTTAGGAATGATTGCGAAAAAAGGCAGCGACAATTCTGTTTTCGTTGCGGTCAGCGATTTAAAATCTACGGCTCCGAAATCCGGTGTTAAATTAGATTTATACAATTATCAGCAACAAGTTATTGCATCCGGAGCAACAAGTAATGAAGGCACTTTCGTTTTCGATAAAATCAACGGCAAACCTTGGTGTGTGGTGGCGACAAACGGCAATCAAAAAGGATATTTGACTTTGGGCAACAACAATTCACTCAACATGAGTCGTTTCGATGTCGCGGGTGCCGATGTACAAAAAGGTATCAAGGGTTTTCTTTACGGCGAGCGCGGCGTTTGGCGACCGGGCGATTCGCTGCATTTGAATTTTATGCTCAACGACAGAGATAATAAACTGCCGGATAATTATCCGATTACGCTTGAATTGTACGACACAAAAGGCGTTTTGCAATATCGCACAACAAGCGTAGAGAATGTAAAAAATATATACCCATTCAATATCGCTACCCGCAACGACGCGCCGACCGGAAAATGGCGGGCAGATATTAAAGTCGGTGGTGCTACTTTTCATCAACCTTTGCGCATAGAAAATGTAAAACCGAATCGTTTAAAAATTAATTTTGATTTGAATAACCTCGTAGAACGTGGCAAACTTGAAGGACAAGATGCATCGCCACTTTTGGGCGATGACAAAATAGACGGAAAACTGCAAGTCAATTGGTTGGTCGGCGCACACGCACACGGATTACATGCCAAAATAGAAGCGACACTCGCATCGGCAACTTCAGTATTTCCGAAATTCAGAAATTATGTTTTCGATGATCCGACGCGTAAATTCAAATCGGAACCGGCAGTTATTTTTGATGGTAACGTGGATGATAATGGTTTTGCACAAGTGAAAACAGTTTTGCCGAAAGTTGAAAATGCGCCGGGAAAATTAATCTTAGGCTTCAAAATGCGGGCGTTTGAGCAAGGCGGTGATTTTTCGAGTGATTATAAAACTGTGGTTTACGCACCTTATAAATCTTTCGTCGGTGTTTTTATTCCGAAAAATAAAGCCAATGAAAAACGGATTGATATGAACACTAACGGCACAATTTCTTTTGCTTTAGTGGATAAAGACGGCAATCCTTTGAAAAATAGAACGATTGATGTCAATGTTTATCGCGTAGAATGGCATTGGTGGTGGGAACGCGACGAAGGCGACAATGCCAATTTCGAATCGTCGAAAGATATGAACGTGGTCATGCAAAAAACGGTGACGACAAATAGCGAAGGCATTGCAACGATGCCGATAAAAACCGATAAATGGGGACGCTATTTAGTGCGTGCCGGCGATTTAAGTACCGGACATTTTTCGGGCGATTATTTTTACAGCGGCTATCCTTGGGATGATAACGATAAAGAAAATATGAGTCGCGACAATGCCGCGATGTTAAGTTTTTCGACGGATAAAGAAAAATATGTAGTGGGTGAAAACATTGAAATAAATATTCCGACACCGGAAGGCGGCAAGGCTTTGATTTCAATTGAAAACGGTTCAAAAATTTTGGAAAACAAATGGATTGATACCCGCAAAGGTCTCACAAAATATGTTTTTCGCGCTACTTCCGAAATGTCCCCCAATGTTTATGCTTTCATAACACTCATTCAACCGCACAACAACGCGAAAAATGATTTGCCCATTCGGATGTTTGGTGTCACGCCCATTACGGTGGATGACCCAAAAAACAAACTCGAACCCATTGTAAAAACGCCGGAGGTAATGAAACCGGAAGAAAACGCGACGATATCAGTGTCCGAAAAAAATGGCAGACCGATGGCATACACGATTGCAATTGTGGATGAAGGTTTGTTGGATTTAACAAAATATGAAACACCGAATCCCCTCACGACGATTTATGCACGTGAAGCACTCGGCGTAAAAACTTTTGATGTTTACGATCAAGTACTCGGTGCTTACGGCGGAACACTCGAACGCCTTTTGAATATCGGTGGCGATAAAGCCGCGAAAGCAAAAAATGCACAAGTCGCCAATCGATTCAAACCGGTAGTGATGACGCTCGGACCATTTGCGTACAATGGCGGAACGAAAACACATGTTGTAAAAATTCCGAATTATGTCGGCTCTGTTCGTGCGATGATAGTGGCGACCGACGGTCAACGCGCTTACGGCAGTGGCGAACAAACAACGCCGGTGCGCAAACCGCTCATGGTTTTGGCAACTTTGCCGCGCACACTTTCGCCGCAAGAAAAATTAAAATTGCCGGTAGATGTTTTTGCGATGGATCCGAAAATAAAAAATGCGACCATCACAGTTTCAGAAACTTCCGGCTTAGTAGATATTGTCGGGCAGAAATCAAAACAAATTGCATTTCAAAATATCGGCGATAAAATAGTTGATTTTGATTTGGCGGTCGGTGCTAACCAATCCGGCATTGCAAAATTTCATATCGTAGCAGAAGGCGGTGGTGAACGTGCAACCTCCGATATTGAAATAGATGTACGCAATCCGAATCCATTTGTGTCCGATGCAAAAGCCGGTGTCGCAAATGCCGGTGAAAGCGTGAATTTTAATTACAACGCGATGAACAATGGCAAAGCGACTTTGGAGGTATCTAATATTCCGCCACTCAATTTAGCATCGCGTCTCACTTATCTCATCGAATATCCGTACGGTTGCATCGAACAAACAATAAGTGCCGCGTTCCCGCAATTATACGTGGATAAACTGATGAATTTAGACGAAGCAACTAAAAAGAAAACAGTAACGAATATAAAAGCGACAATAGATCGTTTGCGCTTGTTTCAAACACCCGACGGCGGATTCACGTATTGGCCCGGCGGAGATTATACCGATAATTGGGCAACGAATTACGCGGTGCATTTCTTGATTGAAGCGAAAAATGCCGGCTATGACATACCGACAGGTATGCTCGACCGTTGGACAAAATACGCGCAACAAACTGCCAAACGTTGGACAAACGCCGACGTACCGCTACCCTATTGGAGTGATGAACAACGCGATGTAACGCAAGCCTACCGGTTGTTTACATTGGCACTCAATCGCATACCGGAAAATGCGGCGATGAATGCACTGCGCGAAAAAAAGAATTTATCTGTGACGGCGCGCTATGCTTTGGCGGCGGCTTATGCACTCGGCGGTAAACAAGATGTGTCGAAACAATTAGTGAATA
>JAYTIA010000551.1:0-3587 GCA_043732145.1 Saprospiraceae bacterium | reverse complement strand
TTAATCCTTACAACGACAAAGAAGCCCTTGTGACTTATTCAAATTACAACACACCAAGTGTCTGGTACACCGCCGACGCAAGCGTTGCTGCACCGGTTTGGGTGAATGTAGAAGGTCCGGCAGGTTCAGCTGTTGAATTAGCATCGGCACGTTCCGCCATTATTTTAGGCGCGGCGAAAACGGTTGTTTATGTGGTCGGAACATCTACCGGACTTTACGGTACAACTGCTTTGAGTGGTGCAACCACGGTTTGGGAAAGAATTGCAGGCACCGAAATGGGACTTGTTCCGGTAGTATCTATGCGTTTGCGTCCGACAGATAATAAAATGGTCGCAGGTACGCACGGCAACGGACTGTTCATGTTATCTTTCCCGCAGTCCACTTTACCGCTTGATTTATTGTCTTTTGATGCGACTAAAAATAACGCCAACGTTCAACTCAAATGGAATTCAGCGAATGAAATTAATTTCAGTCGTTACAATGTTCAGAAATCCGATGACGGAAATAATTTTACGACATTTACTAAGGTATCGGCAACCGGTGCGGGTAATTATCAAACGACAGATGAAAAACCGGCGGCGGGACAAAATTATTATCGCCTTCAAATGGTGGATAAAGACGGTTCATTCCGCTTTTCAAAAATTATCAATGTGCCTTTCGACACTAAAGTGAATGCGCTGGCAGTTTATCCGAATCCAAGTTCGGGCAACTCAGTTAATTTGGATATGGCGTTTAATAAAGACATAGAGCTTGTATTGGAATGGACAGACGTAGCAGGTCGCTCTCATTTGTCAAGCCAACAAAAAGCAGTAGAAGGCAAATCGAAAATTACAGTTGATATTTCGACGCTCGAAAACGGGTTATATTTTATCACCGCTAGAAATGCCGGTAATAATGAGGTGTTACAAGTTATGCGTTTCACTAAACAATAAAACTTAGGAACGTGAAATAAATAAAGTGCCGTAATAGACTTAATTATTTTTCTTTTAGAATGTCTATCTTTTAAGGCGAATATCGGTAATATTTAACGCAAAAGATAGGCATTATTATGGCAAAAGGATAAGTATAGTTTGGTATTTTATTTATTTCACGTTCCTCATAATCAATTTTTGAATCGGCAACGGGTTTCTTTCCTCGTAGAGAAAACCGATTTTGGTTCGAATCAAACGTACCGGAAGGTTACGGCGCGGGCAGCAGCGGCGCACTCATCGCCGCTTTGTACGAAAATTATGTAACTGAAAAAACACAAGACATAATACTACTAAAAAAACAACTCGGCATCATGGAAAGTTTTTTTCACGGCACGAGTTCCGGTTTTGATCCGTTGGTGAGTTACATCAAAAAACCGATTCAGATTCATCGCGGCGGCGAAATGGAAATTTTGGAACAGGAAATAAAATCACCGCTTTCAGTTTTTTTAATTGATACGCACCTGCCGCGCAAAACAGAAACCTTTGTCAATATTTTTTTAGAAAAATGCAAGGATGAATTTTTCTCGAAAGAAATAAATAAAACCCTCATTCCCGATTCGGATGCAGCTATCCGATTTTTTTAGACGGCAAAAGTGACGCACTTTTCCACGCGCTTCATTTTATCAGTTGGTTTCAGTTTCGTATGTTTCGTGAATTTATTCCAATGGCGTTCAGAGATATTTGGATGGAAGGTTTACTGTCCACTCATTTTAGAATAAAATTGTGTGGTGCCGGTGGCGGTTTTTTGTTGTGCTTCAGTCGGGATGAAGTTGCTTCGGAAAGTTTTTTAAGAGAGAAGAGTATTACTTTTCTTAAAATAAAATAGATAGCGGTGAAAAAGTATAAATTCTAATGGCAGAATATAGCTGATAAATTTTGATAAAAAATAAATTTTTCTTTACAGTAGTGACAGGTCGGAACCTGTCACTACTGTAAAGAAAAATTTATTTAAAACTGCACCCGATACAAAACATCCGGAAAGAAACCGATTTGATAGACATTATAAATCTCATTGCGCTCAACGGAATACTGTTTCTGAAAAATATTTTTGTGACCCGTCACGTTTTGAAAATCTAGAAAAAATTGTTGCGTAAATTTCTTTTTCGTCGAGTTGAGTGTGTAGCCTAATTTTATATCCCACCGAAAATACGGATCGTAATGTTCCGAATAGGCTTTATCATCGTAAAAAACTTCGCTACCGGCAAGTTTTGATGCCGTTAAATTGATGGGCGTATAAGCGCGACCACCGGCAGATGTGAGTTTGGTGTCGAGCGTAAAAGCATTTTGTTTTTTCTTGCCGAACTTAAATTCTTTTCCGGCTAAAGCATTGAAAACATAATTGCCATTGAAAGCCGTATTGCGTTCAACACCATCGGAACCCTTGTATTTTGAATCGAAAACCGATGTGGTCACGAGTGTGTACCAACCTTCCGAAAAAAACTTTTCTATTGTTAACTCAATACCTTTGTTGCTGCCCGTACCTTTATTTTCTAAAAATGGTTTGTAAGGGAAAGCGAAATCGGCACCGACATTTAAAACGGAATACGATGACGGTGTTGATGCGGCAGTTATAGGCACATTCTCCAATAGTTGCAAATAGGCTTCAATTTTTCCGTGCCAATTGTTATTCGATTTCACATCGTACCCGACCACAAAATGATGCGAGCGCGTAAAATCTAAATTTTGATTGGTGGCTTGGTATGTACCGTTTGATGTTAAATCTTTATCCAACAAAATCGGTAAAGGTTGCATTTGCGAATGTAAACCGTAACCGAAATTTAAAGTTTGCGCACCGGTTAAATGATAATTCAATGCTGCACGCGGCTCGATCGCTGTCTTTTGATTTAAATCGAGATACTGCGTGTGTAAACCGAAATTGAAAGTAATTTTATCAGACGGTTTGAATTGCGTTTGCGCGTACACTTCCAATAAATTTAAAGTGCCGTTGAATTGTCGCAACGGATGCCAATCTTTACTCGTGTCGCGGGATTGCATGTTGGAATTAGGTTGAATATTTTGCAGATTGATGCCGGTGCGCAACGACCATTTGGCGTTGAATTTTTTATTGTAAAAACTCGAAACGCGATAAGCTGTTGTAAAATCAGAAACTGCAATCACATATTTTTTCAAAATACCGTCTCTGTCTCGATACACATCATAAGTATTGCCCGAATAAGAACCCGAAATAACGGTACGAATATATGATTTATCGTCAATCAAATAATTATGTTTGATACCGACGATACCGATTTTTGAATTGACGTAAGCATCTTCATTGGTTTTGGCATAAAAATCGGACGAATCAATATCTTTTCCGAGAAAAGCAATTTTACTTAAACCACCCAAACCGAAAATCGAAAACTTGCCGGCTTTTGAATTCCCCAAATCAATATTAAACATGAGGTCTTGATATTTCGGAACGGCTTTCGTGCCGATGTTTAAGCCGACTGCTTGCGCAACTTCTGCAAAAGAATAACGATACGCCGCAACGAAACTGCCTTTTTTTCCGACAGGTCCTTCCGCCATAGCTTCAAAACCGGAAAAGGCGGCAACTTGCGCCGTAAATTCAAGTTTATCTTTATTGCCTTGACGCAAACCGATATCGAAAACACCGGC
>JAYTIA010000550.1:0-3594 GCA_043732145.1 Saprospiraceae bacterium | reverse complement strand
TGAAATACTCCGTCAATAAACCGCCGTTGTCACACATTTTTTGTGCCGTTTGTCTGTTTTCATGCGGGTAAATGCGTTGGAATCCGGTTCCCATTACTGCAACAGTCGGAATGCCTAAGTCCAAAGATTTTCTGTGCGCGGTAATATCAATGCCGTAAGCCAAACCCGAAACGATGAGGACATTATAAGGCAAAAGTTCTTCGACAATTTGCTCGCACATTTTTATACCGTAAGCTGTCGGTTGGCGCGTACCGACAATTGAAATAATTCTACTGTGATTTAAATCGGCTGTTCCCTTATAAAATAAAACTATCGGCGCGTCGTGTCGTTGTTTCAATCGGTCCGGATAAGCTGCATCGGTATAAGACAGTAACTGCACTTCATGTTTTTCAGCGAAACGCATTTCTTTTTCGGCTTTGTGCAACACCTCACTTTTAATGATGGTA
Organism: Saprospiraceae bacterium; assembly: GCA_043732145.1. Classification (GTDB taxonomy): domain Bacteria; phylum Bacteroidota; class Bacteroidia; order Chitinophagales; family Saprospiraceae; genus JAAFJT01. The sequence continues at coordinate 3,148 of JAYTIA010000550.1, read as the reverse complement.
TCAGCCGTCACTTCACCGATGTTCGGAATTTTCAGTAAATTTTTTTTATTTGATTTAAAAACTGCTTCAGCACTGCCGCAATAACCAATCAGATTTTTGGCTGTGACGGCACCTACATTCGGTATTTGTGTAAGTGCAATTTGGTATAGTAGTTCGCTCATAGTTGGTTAATTGCTGATTGGTTGAATGGTTAAGTTAGTTAGTTGGTTGGTTTAGTTGGTTGGTTTAGTTGGTTGGTTAGAAATTTCTAAAACAACCAACTAATTAACTAATCAACTAACCAACTTAACTAATCAACCAATGACTTTTCCCGGATTTGCCTTCATGAAACTTGCCCATGAATTTGCTTTTTTTCCGCCACCCAAAACATTTTGGGAAGCGTAATAGTGGCACAATGCCGTTGCCAAAGCGTCGGAAGCATCATAAAAAGAGGGCTCGATCGTTTGATTTAAAATACGCCCCACCATCGCCGCCACTTGTTCTTTCGATGCGTTGCCGTTGCCGACGACACTTTTTTTTATTTCTTTTGCAGAGTATTCAGTCACGATGACATTATTCGTCATTGCCGCAGCGATTGCCACGCCTTGTGCGCGACCCAGTTTGAGCATTGATTGCGGATTTTTTCCGAAAAAAGGTTGTTCAATCGCAAATTGTTGCGGTGCAAAAGTATTAATCACCCAACACATTTTTTCAAAAATACGTTTCAATTTTTCTTGAGCGTCTGGTACATGCGTGAGCGTGAGAATACTCATCGTGATAAGTTTAAATTTTTTGTTCTCGATTTCCAAAATGGCATAACCCAGAAAATTAGTTCCGGGATCAACTCCCATAATTCTATATTTTGTATCGCTCATTATTGGTTATTTGTTATCGGTTATTTGTTATTTGTTATTCGGTTATTTAATCGGAACTTTCAGAAACTGGTAACGAATAACCGATAACAAACAATAAATTTAAAAACAAAAGTAGTTTTATTTTTTTGAAATCACCAAATTTAAAACAAGATGTTTTTAAATAATTGAAAAATAATAACTTCTACCCCTTTAAATATCTAAATAAATTTTTAATGGCATAAAAAAATCCCTTGCAATATGTTTTTGCAAGAGATTTTTCAATATCATTAACACCAACATTCCTATCGGTGTTTAAAAATTAGGACAATATACATCACGCGATTCTCTACCGCAGAACTTATAAATCAATGAGAATTCAAAACCGCCGTTGCCGTTACTCGCTGCTTTTAATTGCGACATATTTATATCGTAACTGAATCCGATACTTGTGTCGTTATAGTCGAAACGGGTGGACAAAATAATGGCATCCACCAAAACACCGCTATCGAAACGATTAGCGATGCGCGTCCATGCGCCGAATTGCAAGGCTTCATTCGATCTTTTGCTGCTGCCCATTAAAAAACGGACGCTCGTTCCGCCGTTAACTTCCATAGATTTTCCTTGAAAAAAAGTAACAATACCCGGCAAAAGTGAAATCCGATCATTGGTTTTAAATTCACCGCCGGCGTGGATAGTAATTTTACTGTCCAAAGGTTTTGTAACGGCAAGCGCACCGCCAGTAAAAGATACGTTTGGACGATTTAAGTGGTCGTAAGCAGCACCAATGAAAAAGTTATTATTCGCGTCGAATACACTAAACCACATTACGCCCGCAGAAATATCTAAAAATAAAAAATTATCGCGCCCAAAACTTGGTTCGCCACTCGGTAGATTCGGATTAAAAGAACCGGCATCGTTCTGACTGCCCCAGTGCGCATCTTGTATATTCACGGCATGATTGGCTAAACCAACACGCGCACCAGCCACTAAATAACTCGCTCTGTCTCTGTAGCCGCCCATGCGTTTCGCATAAGAAAATGAACCGTTGATGTCGCTGTTGCGAAAGTTAAGCGAACCGGCTTGGTCAGTAAATAAATCCAAACCATAACCGAAATAATCGTAACGCCCGACTGTTGCCTTGCCGTCAAATTCGGCATTAACTGTCTGAAATGCTTTGTCGCGCAAAACGGAAGCCCATTGATTGCGATAATTCACACCAATTCGTTGCTGACAATTCATTACGCCCGTCATGGCAGGATTAAGCGTGAGCGGAGCCGCATAAAATTGCGAGAAGTGAATATCTAATTGTGCCGATATTTGAGTAGAAAGGCAACCCACCAGCAAAAAAGCCAACGTGATTTTTCTCATGAAGCGCGTAATTGTGTACATATTTTTTTGATGATACTTATATCGGTTATTTATTCAATGAAAGACGAACAACAAAAAATGATTTTTATTCGATTGTTCTACAAAAATATAGATTTATTCCCAATTTTTTCTAAACACTAAAAAATATCGGTAATATTTGATTATTCTCACAGAGGGGGCGTACAAAAAAAAATAACGAAATCTCAATAAATTCCTTCTAAAACGTTCATTCTTTGCCATTATTTTGTAATGGAGAAAAGAATTGCAAATTGCGATAAATACCTCCGGTGTAAAATTAGACACTTTTTTGAACATTCCCTTTTTTGAGAAAATTGAAGACTGAGTAGGCGGTGAATGAAATATAATAATATCTTATCAGCGGATAATATTTTTTTGTCTGTATCGTCCGTAAAGTACAATTTGGAAAAATGAACTATGATTCACCGATACATCTCATCAATCACCCCCTTATATTTTTCTAAAATAACGCGCCGTTTGAGTTTCATAGTTGGTGTGAGTTCGCCGACACTGCCGTCGGTTTTTGTCGGTTCCCAAGAATCGGGAATGAGTTTGAAGGCTTTGATTTGTTCGGTGTGACCGAAAAAATTGTTGTATTTTTGAATGATATCGTTGTATTTTTTTTGTACCGTCGGATTATTTACTATCTCGTTTATGCGCGTCCAAGTAATGCCATTTTCTATACACCATTTTTGCAACGCTTCCACCGCCGGCACTATCAATGCGGAAACGAATTTTTGATTATCGCCCACCAACATAATTTGTTCAATCATAAAACTTTCGCGGAGTTTATTTTCTATCGGTGCCGGTGCTACGTATTTTCCGTTACTTGTTTTGAGCAATTCTTTTTTTCTGTCGGTGATGTGTAAGAAAGTTGTACCATTTTTTGTTTCCAATTTACCGATGTCGCCTGTACACAACCAACGTTT
>JAYTIA010000549.1:0-3601 GCA_043732145.1 Saprospiraceae bacterium | reverse complement strand
CAGCTTGACGTTGCATATTTGAACCCATCAAAGCACGATTCGCATCATCATTTTCCAAGAACGGAATGAGAGAAGCCGACACGCCGACAATTTGATTCGGCGCAACGTCCATGTACTCCAATTCTTCCGGTGTAAACATCGGGAACTCGCCGTGTTCACGTCCTTTAAGTTGTTTATCAGAAAAATCGCCTGTTTTAGTGTCAATAGCGGAATTTGCTTGCGCGATACGCTTGTAATCTTCCATTTCAGCCGATAAGTATTCAATATTTTCTGTCGCTTTTGAATTATCTACTCTGCGATAAGGCGTTTCTAAGAAACCCATTTTATTTATTTTCGCATGAACACACAAAGTAGAAATCAAACCGATATTCGGTCCTTCCGGTGTTTCAATCGTACACAAACGTCCGTAGTGAGAATAATGCACGTCACGCACCTCGAATCCCGCACGCTCACGACTTAAACCGCCTGGTCCGAGTGCAGAGATACGGCGTTTGTGCGTAATTTCCGACAAAGGATTTGTTTGATCTAAGAATTGCGACAATTGACTTGTTCCGAAGAATGAATTGATAACCGAACTTAAAGTTCTGGCATTAATCATATCCACAGGTGTGAAAACTTCGTTGTCACGCACGTTCATACGTTCGCGAATATTACGCGCCATGCGCGCCAAACCTACACCGAACTGCGCATATAATTGTTCACCAACTGAACGCACACGACGATTTGCTAAGTGATCAATATCGTCAATTTCAGCATGGTCATTAATCAACTGCACAATATAACGCACGATATTGATGATGTCTTCTTTGGTTAAAACCAAAGTTTCCATGCTCAACGTCAATCCGAGTTTGCGATTGATTTTATAACGACCTACTTCACCGAGATTGTAACGTTTGTCGCTGAAAAATAATTTGTCAATGATACCACGCGCAGTTTCATCATCCGGTGGATCAGTGCCACGCAATTGTTTGTAGATGTGATTGACAGCTTCAATTTCCGATGAGGACGGATCTTTTGCAAGTGTATTATAAATGATTGAATAATCATCTTCCACATCTTCTTTTTGTAAAATGATGCTGTCAACCTCACTTTCCAAAATTTGCTCGATATTTTCTTCGTCCAAAACAACATCACGTTCCAAAATAACTTCGTTACGATCAATTGTTACTACCTCGCCTGTATCTTCATCCACGAAATCTTCTTGCCAAATACGCAAAATACGCGCACCTAATTTTCTGCCCACATGATTAGTTAAAGTTTGTCTGTCTGCTTTAACTTCTTCTGCCAAACCGAACAAATCTAAAATAGATCTGTCCGAGTCAAAACCAATTGCACGCAATAAAGTTGTTACCGGAAATTTTTTCTTGCGATCAATATAAGCGTACATGACATTGTTTATGTCCGTCGCAAATTCCATCCATGCTCCTTTAAAAGGAATAACGCGCGCCGAATAAATTTTTGTACCATTCGGGTGATAATTTTGTCCGAAAAACACGCCCGGCGAACGGTGTAATTGCGAAACAATTACGCGCTCTGCACCATTGATAACAAAGGTACCTTTCGGTGTCATGTACGGAATATTTCCGAGAAACACATCTTGAACGATGGTTTCAAAATCAACATGTTCTGCGTCATTACAACTCATGCGCAATTTAGCTTTAAGCGGCACGGAATATGTAAGACCACGATAGATACACTCTTCGATGCTGTAACGGGGCGGGTCAACGAAATAATCTAAAAACTCCAACACAAAAATATTTCGCGCATCCGTTACCGGAAAATTTTCTTGAAAGCATTTGAATAAGCCTTCATTGGTACGGTTTTCCGGTGTTGTTTCCAACTGGAAAAATTCTTGGAATGATTTCACTTGAATTTCCAACAAATCCGGGCTTTCATATGCCAATTTGATTTTGCCGAAATTCACGCGCCTCAATTCTGAATGTAATACACTGTCAACAGCCATATAGGGTACCGGTTTATTTTAATTAAGAATTAAAAATTAAAAATTTACTTTTCTGCATTTTTTAATTCTTAATTCTTAATTTTTAATTAATAGAAAACGCGCTCTCGTTAGTGCAATTGAATTGTAAAATCGAGAACGGATATATTTGGCACAGACTTAATTTTTTGTAAAAATTATGAGAATTTATATAAAAATACTTTCCAAAAACAGGGGTTTTTGAACAAGCCTGCAAAAGTAATACTTTTCAATGAATTAATCAAATTTTTTTAAATTTATTTTGTTGTTTGTTAACGGTTATCGGTTATTCGTTATTCCGTTATTTGTCTTAACTTTGAGCCGCTAATTAAATAACTGATAACCGATAAAAAAATGCAATCTTTCTACGAAAAACTTTTGCGCTTTACATTGCGGCGCATGAACATTGACAATACCGCAAAAATTTCAGATAACGGTGAAGCATTCGTGCTCAATTATTTGAAACAGAATTCGAGCTCAAACGGTTCAAAAAAAATTATTTTCGACGTCGGAGCTAATGTCGGCACTTATATAAAAAGTATTGGAAAAAAATTCGGTGGTGATGTTGAGATTCACGCTTTTGAACCTTCAGCGGTGACGTTTAAACAACTTTCGGAAAATATCGGCATTCAGAAAAATATTAAACTCAATCATTTTGGGTTGAGTAATGTCGAAGAAGAGAAACTAATTTATTACGACCATGAAAAATCCGGTCTCACTTCACTTTATCAGCGCCAATTAGATCATTATGGTGTCCGGATGAATATGTCTGAAAACATACGTTTGGAAACACTTGATGCCTATTGTCAATCAAATAATATTTCGACTATTTTTTTATTAAAAATTGATGTAGAAGGTCACGAACTAGGTGTATTGCAAGGCGCAAAAAATATGCTCGCCGAAAAAAAAATACAAGCCATTCAGTTTGAATTTGGCGGCACAAATATTGATGCGCGTACATACTTCAAAGATTTTTATTTACTTTTGAAAGATAATTATACAATTTATAGAATCCTTCAAAATGGTTTGTATGAGATAAAAAAATACAACGAATTGCACGAAATATTTTTATACACGAATTTTCTCGCTGTTGCACGTTGATTTAGTCATTATCCATAACTTAATAACCATTCATTATGTCTTTTTTTCGCAACGTTCACGCTGTCAGTAAATTTTTAGGTTTTGACCCAAAAGTAACCGTTAAAAACGTTTCCGGTTTGGGTTGGTTTATTAGCGATTATCGAAAAATGAAAGCGCAACTCAAAAACAATACTGATTTCAAAAAATTCAAATTATACGCAATTACTTGGGATAAAAACGATAACGGCGGTTCTGCTAAGGGACATTATTTTCATCAAGATTTGCTCGTTGCACAAAAAATTTTCAAACAAAATCCAGGAAAACACGTAGATGTCGGTTCTCGTATAGATGGTTTTGTTGCGCACGTGGCTGCGTTCAGAGAAATTGAAGTATTCGATATTCGCCCGATTGAAAGTACAGTTCAGAATATGCATTTCGTTCAGTGTGATTTTATGAATGTAGATACCTCTTTGAAAAACTATGCAGACTCTCTTTCTTGTTTACACGTTATTGAGCATTTCGGTTTAGGCAGATACGGCGACC
>JAYTIA010000548.1:0-9372 GCA_043732145.1 Saprospiraceae bacterium | reverse complement strand
TATTTAGGTTGTGACTCAAACCTGCTAAAGAATTATGGTTAAGGGATAATGAACTGCGTTGACACCATAAAAGTATATTACCGGCTAAAAATTGAATTTCATTGTTTTTATTGCGACTTGCATTTTCTAACTCTTCAATCGGAATAGAATTAATCCAATACAAATTTTTATTAAAACTGTTGAGCAGTTGTCGCATTTGTTGCTTCGTAAATGCAATCTGTTCCGATTTACTGAAAGTGCCGGACACAATCATTATATCAAAATGCTGTCCGGTCATTTCGTTGATATGGCACACAACGAGTCCGTTGCGTTGCATCTGTTCAATTTTTTGCCACCCATAAAGTGATTTCTGAACAATGTTCAGTAAATGAATCGCTATCGCGTCGCGTTGCGCTTCGCTCGCACAAATGATTCCGATTTTAGGATAGGTATTTGTAGAAACGCGGTACATTGTATCTATTCTGAAATCTATTTTTTCTAAAATTTCGCCGACTTCCATAATCTCACGCTCGTTTATTTTAGTTGCGGCATTGTATTTTCCATTCACATCATGCCAATTCAATTCTTGTTTTTCATCGCGCACTTCCGAAGGAATTTGTACGTCTTTATAAAAAACAGATTCATTAAACCGATGCACATTTTGTCCTGCATGGTGATGTATATAATTCAAACGCACAACAGCAGCACCATTCGCCCGCGCTAAACCGGCTAACGATGTCACGCCGAAACCTTCATTGTGTGCATATTCGGTCATAATAACTGCTGAATGTGTATTGCGCAAAATAATAGCGGCTTGTTGCGCATCAAAGGTTTGTGCATTATCGAATATCACCCGATCAAATTCTTTTCCTTCAAGTTCTACAATTTGTGTAGCTACTTGCGGCGTTACGAGCAGCACCGGAAAAATTTCTGTGATGGTGTTGATATTTTTTTTCAGAATATCGGACACATTATCCGTTATGCGTGATGTGTTGTCCGTACTTCGTGTGCGACTAAAACCGAATAGGGAAGAACGACTAACGAATAACTTGTTCCAATCAGCCGGCGATTTTTCTTCTAAATTTTTAATAGCTTCTTTTTTGCGTTTATTCCAAGTAAAAGCAATTTGATTTTGGATTTTGGATTTTAGATTTTGGATCCCCCCCATCTTATTTTGATCGAAATTCGAAAATTGAAAGTTGTCACCGTCAATTATATTTTGCTGATGTACGTTTTCCGTAGTTCGTTGTCCATTGTCTCTTGATTGATGATTTTGCACAAGAATGTTGTAAAAATACCAACTGTCTAATGCCGATGACCAATGACGTGTCGAAGTTTTTGTGAGTGCTTGAATAAGTTTTTGTACTTTAGGCGGTTGTTGTTGCCAAAATTGTTGCCAACCGTAGAAAGTGTCGTAATCGCGCATGGAAAGTAAAACGTCATTAAATTTTTCAATCGTGTCATCAATAAACTGCATACGCTTAGATATCGTCAACATTTTATGAGTGAGCGGTTGAGAAAAAATTGGTGTGTTATTAATATCGTCAAGCAGCGCATCCATTTTTTGTTCTAATGTTTTTATATTTTCCGATAAATCTTTATCGAAAAAATTAGCAGTTTTTGAGTTGAGGCGTTGTAATTCTTCCTGCATTACACGCGGTAGCCTTTTGCGCCAACCTTTGACAATTAATCCGTAATCTTCTAAATTTTTTTCAACTTTTACAAAATCTTTCCGCTCTGCCGGTTTTAAAAAATGGTGTAAAAAATGTTTGCGCTCATTATGAATTTTTTCAAGCGCATTGTAATTTTTTACGACGTCGTCTTTTGCAGATAAAATATTTTTCGATTTATCGTTGAACAACGAAGTTGCATATAAACTACTTATGCGCAAAAAATTATTGCTTTCAAATGAATCACCGTATTGAAACCGATAATCGGAAAAAGCGTTTTCTAATTCCGAAATTTTTTTGCGCAACACAAAATGATACGTTTCGTAATATTCTAATAATTGTTCAGAGTAATTGTCATACAACTGAATGTATTCATGCCGCAAAGACATCAATTGTTGCCGTGCTTTAAGCAAAGAATTTTCGATTTTCGATTTTTGATTTTTGATTTTCGATTGGTTTTCGACATCATTTGAAAATTGTAAATCGTCAAATGAAAATCGCACCTCACCCAAAGGATGTTTCAATGTGCCGACATTCGGATATAAAACTTTGGCTTTAGACAGTGCATTGTGTAACAAACGATGTTCTTCGGAAGTAAAATCATATTCTTCGGGTTTAAGCGTATTTATTAATAATTCCTTTCCGGGAATTTGTAAATTGTGATTGATTATTGGTGATTGATTATTGGAAGTTTGCGAATCAGGATTAACAGATAATAACCGACCGACAACATCTGTCACGTTTTCATCACCGAACACCGGTTGCGTTAAATTCGTGTGTCTTTCATCCGATTCCCACATTAAACGTCGTGCTTGTTTTAGTGTAATTAAAAAATCATCTTTGTCAAATACGTTATCCGTTAATCGTGATTCGTTATCCGTTGTTCGTTTACTTACGAATAACGGATAACGGATAGCGGATAACGAATTACGCATCGTATCGAGAAATAATTTCTTGTCGTGATAAATATCTTTCAGTAAAAAAGTCAAATGCCCCAATCCTAAATCCACTAATTTATTTTGAATTTCCATCAAAGAAGCCAAATCATTAGCAATAACAGCCGTTTTTTGTCCGTTCGACAGCGCATTTAAAATAATATTTGCTGCCAAATGTGTTTTTCCTGTACCGTGTGCGCCTTCTATCACCGTTATTTTGTTGCGCAAAACAGTGCGCAGTGCATCGCGTTGAGAAGCATCATCGTCGAGAATTGTAAACTCGTGGATATTAGCTGTGGATATTTTTTCGTTTTTAAAATCTAAATCTGTTTGTGCTCCTTCTTGCAGCGCACCTTGTTGGTGCGGAAATAAACCCAAAATGCCCGACCAAACGATATCGCCAAACGTTGCTAATTGTTCAATCACTTCACCTTTTGGCGTTTCACGTAAATCTGTTTTAGAATTCGGATTTGCAAAATGAAGTTTTTTAGAAATTTTTTTACAAAAGTCTTCTAACGCTGTTTGCCCAAAAGGGTGCGTTTGTAAAAGATTGTCAAAATCCGCCGTTAAATCAACTTGATGTTTGAGTGCGGCGTGGTGCAAAAAATAAGAGTTCGGTAAAACAGCACAATTTTCGTCGAAACTTATAATCCAAGAATCCGGTTGTGTCGGGTGCGGTTTTATTTGTAAATACCAGATGAAAAGCGGTGCCGTAATAGTTTCATTATTGATGTCTTTATCTATCGCAATCGGAAAACCGAAACCGAAAGTTTGCGCACCGTTTAGTTTTTGAATATTTTTTGAAGCAACGTAGAAATGGCGGAACAAGGCTGTGTTATTGTACGCAGTATGCAAATCCGCATCGAAAGTTTCCGCATCATAAAATAAAGTCATCCACTTTGCTACGCGCAATTGAATTTGTGTAAAGACATCAAAAATATCAATTTGATTTTCCGATATCGGCAGAATGTGCGTATAAGTTTTCTCCGTTGTAAAGTGCGACATAGTTTATAGTTAAAAAATGAGAAAGAAATAAGTTCAACCGTTAAACTTATTCTTTTATGTTTACAAGGCTTATCTTTTGCGTCAAATATTACCCAATATTCTCCTTAAAAGATAAACATTCTGACCAAAAAATAATTAACCCTAACGGCAGAACTTATTTCTTTCACATTTCTAATGAATAATGAACGATGAGCAATCTTCTAAAAGCGAATTGCCCGGTATTTTCTCATGTAATTAACATTTGATTTTACTTGCGATTGATTAAATCAACCGTAAATTTATTTGTTTTCAAAGGTAATAAAAAATTTGTAAAGGGATAAAATCTTTGATTAAAAATTTATATTTTCGCATTTTAGTTTCAAAAAATAAATCTTAAAAACAAATTAAAATGTAGTTGAATGAAAATAAATGCAGTTTGTACTTCGCAGACTAAAAAAAAATTTAAAAATGCCCACGCCACTAAAAATTCTTTCCGCTTCACAAATCAGAGCAGCAGATGCTTATACGATTGAACATGAACCGATTGCTTCAATTGCTTTGATGGAACGCGCCGCTTTCAAATGCTTAGTTTGGTTTAGTGAACATTGCAAAAAAACACCACGATTCTATGTATTTTGCGGACTCGGTAATAACGGTGGTGACGGTTTAGCCCTCGCTCTTATGTTTTACAAAAGCGGCTATGACCACGTGAATGTATTTATTCTGCGTTACTCAGATAAAACTTCGCTCGATTTCGATGAAAATTTCAAACGGCTGTCAGAATTAAAAGAAATTAAAATTGTTGAACTCAATAAATCGAACTTAGCAGATAACTTTCCGACATTAGGTAATGGCGATATTATAATTGATGCAGTTTTTGGTACAGGCATTTCAAAAGAGATAACCGGTTTCGTTGCCGAATGTATTCAAAAAATGAACAGCGCAGCCCAAACAAATCCCACAATTGAAATTATTTCAATAGATATGCCTTCGGGACTTTTTGCCGACGTTCATTCCAATCCGGAGTCACCGATTATAAAAGCTACAACAACATTAACTTTTCAATGCCCGAAATTAGCATTTATGTTTCCCGAAAATTCAGAATTTGTCGGTGATGTTGTCGTTTTGGATATTAATTTGCATGAAAAATATATTGAACAAACTACCACCGAGCATTATTTTCTTGAGAAAAGTTTTGTTAAAAGTTTAATTAAACCGCGCAAAAAATTTTCGCATAAAGGTATTTTTGGTCATGCTTTAATTATTGCCGGCAGTTACGGAAAAATTGGCGCGGCTTTATTGGCGGGCAGTGCGTGTTTGCGGTCCGGAGTCGGTTTACTCACGATGTATGTGCCGAAATGCGGTTACGAAATTATTCAAATTGGCATACCTGAAGCAATGACGGTGACGGACGGTGGGTTAGTTGAAAGTGGAAGGTTGAAAGTTGAAAGTGAGAATAACTTTATTCAAAATATACTTTCAACTTTCAACTTTCAACTTTCAACTTTCAACTCAATCGGTATCGGTCCGGGTATCGGTATAGATAAAAGCACTCAAACAGTTGTCATGGATTTTCTAAAAAATAGTTCTCAACCTTTGGTAATTGATGCCGATGCTTTAAACATTTTGAGTTTAAATAATGTCAAGACGCAAGGCTTCGCGTCTCTGCCACCGGATTCTATTTTAACACCGCACCCGAAAGAATTTGAACGTTTAACACGCAAAGTCGAAAATGATTTTGACCGACACGCGCTTCAAATAAATTTTTCAAAAGAACATAAAGTGTATGTAATTTTAAAAGGTGCGAATACTTGTATTACAACTCCGGAAGGTAAATCATATTTCAACAGCACCGGCAATCCGGGTATGGCAAAAGGCGGGAGCGGCGATATTTTGACGGGAATTCTCACCGGATTATTGGCGCAAGGTTACTCGTGTTTAAATACCTGTTTGCTCGGTGTGTATATACATGGTCTCGCAGGCGATTTAGCAAAAAAAAATAAAGGCGAGATAGGTATGATTTCCGGCGATATAATTGAATTTTTACCGCAGGCTTTTATAAATTTGCAGAATTGAAAAATAAAAAATATGGCAATTACAGACTACTATCAAACACTCGGCATTAATAAAGATGCGACTCAAGATGATATAAAAACCGCTTATCGAAAATTAGCACGCAAACTGCACCCGGATTTAAACCCGAATGATAAAGAAGCCGGTAAAAAATTTCAAGAAATCAATGCAGCAAATGAAATCTTGAGCGACCCGGATAAAAGAAAAAAATACGATAAATACGGAAAAGATTGGGAACACGGTGAAGAAATGGAAAAACAACGCCAACAATACGAGCAACAACAACGTGCATCAAACGCGGGCAGTAGAGGCGGTTTTGGTGGCGGCAGACGTGCATCTGCCGGCGATTTTGATAATGATGATGATCTTTCAGATATTTTTTCTTCCATGTTTGGTGGTAGTGGCGGACGCAAGCAAACAAATTTCAAAGGACAAGATTTTAATGCCGAACTCACTTTAAGTTTGAAAGAGGCTTACACGACGCATCAAAAAATTATTACCGTTAATAATAAAAATATTCGTATTACTATCAACGCCGGAGTAGAGAATGGGCAAACGATAAGACTAAAAGGCTATGGTTCGCCGGGAATGAACGGCGGACCTGCCGGCGATTTGCTCATTACTTTTAATATTCCGAATGATGCGAATTTTAAACGCGATAAAAATGATTTGTACATGACTGTTGACATTGATATTTATACCGCCATTTTGGGCGGAGAAGTTGTCATAGAGACAATATCAGGCAAGGTAAAATTGAAAATAAAACCCGAAACGCAAAATGCTATCGTTGTGCGCGTGAAAGGAAAAGGTTTTCCGGTTTATAAATCAGAAGGTCAATTTGGCGATTTATTCGTCACTTACAATATCAAAATGCCGACAAACTTGACGGAAAAACAAATCGAATTGCTAAAACAAATGCAAAGTTTAGTCGGTTAGCCATTTAGTCAGTTAGTCTAAGATTTAAAATCCAAAATCGTAAAATGCAAAACATCGAATTAATACCTATTCAGACTTTTTGTGTACATAATCATATTGATGTAAGATTCATCAACGCACTTCAAGCAAGCGGCTTGATTGAAATAATTACGATACACGAAACAGAATTTATTCATGAAGAACGTATCAGCGACATTGAAAAATTTTCGCGGCTGCATTACGATTTGGATATAAATCTTGAAGGTGTTGAAGCTATCACCTATTTACTACAACGCATCGAAGATTTGCAACGCGAGAATATGCGCTTGAAAAACACATTGCGCATGTATAAAAAATAAATTTATATTGGCTTTTGGCTATTTTTTTCGATTTTTCTTACTAAATCAAACTATTCATCTATTTTTGCAAAATTATTAATCGGCTAATAGTTATTGGATTTATTTAACCGATAACCTATAACTGATAACCTATAACCAACTTTATGAATCTCCTTCCCGCTAAAATAACTTTAGAAAAAATTATCGCATTGTACAATTCAATGACAGCCGATGAAAAAAACGTAACTGCCATCGAACGCGATTTGATGTTGAGTTACATTAGACAACTCTACGAAACTTTTAAAGAGGGCCAGGTGATACCCGTACAACAGCCTGTGGTATTACAAAAAACTAATCCGATAGTAACACCGACACCAGTTGTTGTTAAAGCAGAATCTGCACGAGTAGAACAGGTTTATCAAAGACCCACACTATCACCTTCAGTAGAAACAATACGCACTGTAGAAGAAGCACCGAGAAGAGAAGAACGGATTGTTGCTCCGGAACCGCCAAAATATATAGTACCGACTCCGCCACCATCACCGCAACCAGAACCACCAAAATATGTAACACCAACGTCATCACCCGTACATGTTCAGCAACAATCGGTACAACGCACGGAAAGAAAAATAAATCCGGATGTTTTAGAACTTTTTGAAATCGGCAGCGGTAAAGAAATTTCTGAAAGATTAGCAAATACACCTATCGCCGATTTGACAAAAGGGTTGGGTTTGAATGATCGCTTACTGAATCAAAATGAATTGTTCGGCGGCAGCAAAGTTGTTTTCGATGAAGCACTCAAAGACCTCAACAACATGAGCAGTTTCGATACCGCGCGCGCTTTTCTCGAAGATTTAGCAGTACGTTACCATTGGATGGATTCTGAAGACAGAAAAAAAATCGCGAAAAATTTTGTACGGTTTGTGAAGCGGAGGTATTAAGGCGGTACAAAATTGTTTTATTATCCTCTAAGTTCTACTGATACTGCTTCTTTTCAAATAACCGTTTTTGGAAAAATTTTAAAATATAAAGAGCCACCCGAAATTATCGCGGTAGCTCTTTATTTTGTAAAACTGCGTGTAAAATTAAACTGAAATATATACAACTTCCTTCTCCACTTTCACCTCATAAGTTTTCAAAACAAAATCATCGCCCGACAAACACACACCCGTTTCTAATGAAAAAGTTTTTTTATGAAACGGACAGGCGACTTTCGGCGTTTCATCGGTTGTGCCAATCATCCCGCGAGACAATGCCATTTGTTGGCGGTGCGGACATTCGTTTTGTGTCGCGTACCATTTGCCGAGTTTTTTAAAATTATAAATCGCTATTTGTTCATCGTTCACAAGAGCGCAAATACCTCCATTTTCCGGCACATCTTCGACGGCGCAAACGCGCTGCCATTTTGTTTGTATTGCTGATTGAGTCATTTCAAGAATTAAGAATTAAAAATTAATAATTATCAAGAATGAAAATTAAAAATTAAAAACCATTGTCGATATTTTTAATTTTTAATTTTTAATTCTTAATTAAATTACTTCCATTCCACAGCACGTTTTTGTTCGCGCATTTCATCAAATTTTATCGTGGGGTCTTTTTCGTTTGAATTAACGAAATGCGTAAATCTTTTTCTGATGTCCGGCGTTTCAATCGCTTGTTTCCATTCACATTGATACGTTTCAACTTGCGCATCCATTTCCGCTTCGAGTTCTGCGGCAATGCCGAGACTATCATGCACGACAACTTCTCTTAAATATTCGATGCCGCCTTCCATTTTATTTAACCAAGGTGCAGTGCGTTGCAACGGTTCTGCCGTGCGGATGTAAAACATTAAGAAGCGGTCAATGTATTTCAAAACTGTCGCGCTGTCAATATCGGTTGCCAATAAAACAGCATGTTGCGGTTTAGATCCACCGTTACCGCAGACGAATAAGTTCCAACCTTTTTCAGTCGCGATGATGCCGAAATCTTTTGATTGCGCTTCGGCACACTCACGCACACAACCTGAAACAGCAGATTTTAATTTATGGGGCGATCGCAAACCTTTGTATCTATTTTCAATTTCGATCGCAAATGTTACCGAATCGTGTAAGCCGTAACGACACCATGTAGAACCGACACAACTTTTGACGGTACGCAAAGATTTTCCGTAAGCATGACCCGATTCAAAACCTGCAGCGATGAGTTCTTCCCAAATTGCCGGTAAATCGCCGACATGTGCGCCAAATAAATCTATGCGTTGTCCGCCGGTTATTTTTGTATAGAGGGTATATTTTTGTGCCACTTGTCCAATGATAATGAGCTTTTCCGGTGTAATTTCTCCGCCGGCAATGCGCGGCACAACGGAATAAGTGCCGCCTTTTTGTATGTTAGCTAAAAATCGGTCGTTAGAATCTTGAATCGTTGCTTGTTTTTGAATCGGTTCGTTCCACAAACTTGATAATATAGAAGCAACAGCCGGTTTGCAAATTTCGCAAC
>JAYTIA010000547.1:0-3608 GCA_043732145.1 Saprospiraceae bacterium | reverse complement strand
GAACTGTCGTTAAATACGAAAAAATTGTCGGCGTTGATTTTACAAAATCTCCCCACAAACTCATCAGTGAAACAGGTGAAGAAGTTTTGGCGCACACTGTTATTATTGCAACCGGCGCAAGTGCAAAATGGTTAAACATTCCTAATGAAGACAGATTGAAAAACAAAGGCGTATCGGCTTGCGCGGTGTGCGACGGTTTTTTCTTCAAAAAACAAGAAGTCGCTGTTGTCGGCGGTGGCGATACGGCTGCAGAAGAAGCGTATTATTTATCTAAATTATGTAAACACGTTCATCTATTGGTACGTCGCGATACCATGCGGGCATCAAAAATTATGCAGCACCGCGTAATACATACACCGAACATCACAGTGCATTGGAATACTGCTCCGATTGATGTATTGGGTGAAAATAGTGTCACCGGTTTGAAATTGCAAAATACATTGACAAAAGAAGAAACCGAACTTACCGTCACCGGATTTTTTGTCGCTATCGGTCATCATCCGAATACAGATATTTTTAAAAATTGGTTGGAACTCGATGAAGTCGGCTATGTCAAACCGAATGGTTATGTCGGTACAAACGTTCCCGGTGTTTTTGTTTCCGGCGATGCTGCTGACAGAAATTATCGTCAAGCCATCACCGCCGCCGGCACCGGTTGTATGGCTGCACTCGATGCAGAGCGTTGGTTAGCAATAGAAGGATTTATTTAACGGTTATTCGTTACTCGTTATCCGTTATTCGTTTAAGATATATGGATACGAATAACGGATAACGAGTAACAAATAACGAGTAACAAATGACACCTGCAATCAAAGAAACATACTTTAATTTCAAAGGGCAAACAAATTTTTATCGCGGTAAAGTGCGCGATGTTTATACGATTGGCGATAAACTCGTAATGGTGGCTGCCGATCGCATTTCTGCATTTGATCACATCTTACCAAAACCGATTCCGTGCAAAGGACAAATTTTAAATCAAATTGCCGCACATTTTTTAAAAGCTACCGAAGATATTTGTCCGAATTGGCTCATTGCAACGCCCGATCCAAATGTGGCGATTGGTTATACTTGTGTGCCTTTTAAAGTTGAAATGGTAATTCGCGGTTATCTTACCGGTCATGCTTGGCGATTGTACAGCAATGGTTTGCGCGAAATTTGTGGCATTGCTATGCCTGAAGGCATGAAAGAAAATAATAAATTTCCTGAACCAATTATTACACCGACCACAAAAGCATCGGAAGGACATGATGAAGATATTTCTCGTGAAAATATAATTTTACAAGGTATCGTTAGTGAACAAGATTATATCGTTTTAGAAAATTACACGCAAGCACTTTTCCAACGCGGCACCGAAATGGCTGCCGGTCGCGGATTGATTTTGGTGGATACTAAATATGAATTTGGTAAACTCGGCGAAAAAATTGTCGTAATTGATGAAATTCATACGCCCGATTCATCACGCTATTTTTATGCAGACGGTTATGAAGAACGCCAAAGAAAAAACGAAAAACAAAAACAACTCTCTAAAGAGTTTGTAAGAGAATGGCTCATTGCACATAATTTTCAAGGACTCGACGGTCAAACAATGCCCGATATGCCGCATACTTTTGTGAATGAAATTACAAAACGTTATATCGAGCTTTATGAAAAAGTTATAGGTGAAAAATTTAAAAAATCTCGTTCAAAAAATATTTTAAACCGCATTGAGAAAAATATAATTAAGTCGGTTGGTCAGTTAGTTGGTTAGTCGGTTAGTCAAAAAATAATTCCAACCGACCAACCATCTAACGAACTAAACCGACCAACCGATTAAAAATGAATTTATCCCTATTCATAGCAAAGCGCGTCGCTGCGAGTGGACAAAAATCTTTTACACGCACTATCTTGATTATTGCAGTAGTAGCTGTTGCCGTGAGTGTGGCAGTTATGCTTATTGCTACGTCTTTAGTGAAAGGTTTTAAAACCGAAGTCAGCAGCAAAATGTTTGGTTTTTGGGGACATATTCATATCGTATCTTCTGTTTCAACAACTTCTATTGAACCGATTCCGATTCCGAAAAATCCGGATTATCTCGCTGATTTAAGAAATTTACAAGATAAACAATGGCGGATGGACACCATTAAAAATTCTTCGGAAAAAATACAACCATTAACCGTCAACCGTCAATCCTCAACCATATCACACGTTCAAGCCTTTGCAACAAAAGCCGGCATCATAAAAACTAAAAATGATTTTGAAGGTATTGTATTAAAAGGTGTGGGCGAAGATTTTGATTGGACTTTTGTTGAAAAATGTTTGGTTGAGGGAAGGAAAATTAGCTTTGAGCCTCCAATTGAAAGTAATTCATCGCTCACAGCTCACAACTCACAATTAATAACTGACAGCTCAAAACTCAAAGCTCAAAACTCAAAGCTGCCCGAAGTTATCATTTCACAATCTACTGCGGACAGATTATTTTTAAAAATCGGGAATAAATTTTCTGTCCATTTTATTCGCAACAACACGCAGGAACAAAAAACTTTTACTATTGTCGGCATTTACAAAACCGGTTTGGAGGAATACGACAAAAAATTTGCAATAGTGCCGCTCAATGAAGTGCAAAAACTTTTGGGTTGGACAGAAAATCAAGTCGCGGGTTTTGAAGTTTTTGTGAATGATTTAGACAACCTCAAACCCATCAATAATTATATTTACAAAGAAATTGTTCCCAACGATTTATTGTCGCAAACAATCAGAGAAGAACAACCGGCCATTTTCGATTGGTTAGATTTACAAGACGTAAACGAGCGCGTAATTTTAATTTTGATGCTCGTGGTTTGTATCATCAATATGATTACCGTTTTACTGATTTTAATTTTAGAACGCACAAACATGGTCGGCGTTCTGAAATCGTTGGGAGCCGGCAACGGAACGGTGCAGCGCATTTTTTTAATTTACGGCGTAATGATTGTAGGTGTCGGTGTTATCGGAGGCAACATTTTAGGTCTGGGTTTGGTTTGGTTAGAAAAAACTTTCAAATTTATAAAACTCACCGAAGCAGATTATTATTTAAGTTACGCACCCGTTCAATTCGATTGGTGGCGCATTGCTTCAATTAATCTAGGTACATGGTTACTCACAGGTTTGTTTTTGCTTTTGCCTACTTACTTAATTTTAAAAATTACACCGGTGAAAGCTTTGAGGTTCAAATAGTCGAGCTTTCCAATAATTCTTCTACCGTTTTTATATCCCTCTAACAACAATTGTTGTAGAAATCTTAACCGGATTTAAACTCACCATCTCAACAAAGCCGCACCCCAAGTAAATCCCGCACCGAAAGCGGCAAGACAAATTAAATCGCCGGTTTTTATTTTGCCGGCTTCATAGGCTTCACACAGTGCAATCGGAACGGAAGCAGCCGTGGTGTTGCCGTATTGTTGAATATTATTCCAAACTTTTTCATCCGGCAATTTTAAACTGCGTTGTACAAATTGACTGATGCGTAAATTCGCTTGGTGCGGAATGAGCATTGAAATATCGGCAACGGAAAGTCCGGCAGTCGTTAAGGCTTCCATAATCACTTCCGGAAATTTTTGCACCGCCATTTTAAAAACAAATTGTCCTTCCAT
>JAYTIA010000546.1:0-9385 GCA_043732145.1 Saprospiraceae bacterium | reverse complement strand
CGGCGCGTAAATCCAAAACACGAAAATCCGGATCTTTATCCGCCATAATCATTTTATCTGCCGGTTTCGGTTCTAGAATAGCTTGAGCTTCTTTCGGTGTTTCAAATTTATCGGCATTTAAAATACGTTTTGCCATCGTCCAAGTATCGAGCAACATGAGTATACCGATGCCGGCAATCACAAAAATACTTTTTATTCTGCCTTGCAAATAAAACCAAATTAATCCTGCCGATACTAAAATCAATCCGATGGAACGCATCACATCCGTTTGCGCCAATGATGCGCGATCATCTTTTAGTAATGCCAATAATTCGGGGTTTTGTTGCAATTGCGCATCGCCTGCACCCCTATCACCGCCGGCAATAATTGCTATTAAACACAATAAAACAGTTATGCATGTACTATAAATGAGTGCGCGACGTTTTTCGGAAAGGTTGACGTGGTTGTTAAAAATTTCTTGTAAACTCATCATACCCAACACAATCACCAAAAGCTGTCCTAAGCCTAACGCTTGCGTAACTGCGCGAAATTTATTAAACAACGGAAAAAAATCGAACAAAGCCGGCGCGAAAAAGAAATTTTTTCCCCAAGCAATCATCAACATCACCAAAGTTGCGATGCCGAGCCACCATTTTTTATTGTCTTTAATTAAAAACAAACCGAGTATAAATAAAAAAACGGCAATCGCTCCCCAATAAATTGAAACACCAAGATAGGGTTGATCGCCGGTGTAAAACAATCCGGAAATTTGTCTGTCAACATTTTTATTTATTTGGTCGGCCGGCACACCGTTTTTAGTAAGTTGCTCTGCTATTTGCGGACGCAATTTGTCGAAAAGTTCCGTACTCTCATGTGTTTGCGAAGCACCACCACCTAAAGCATTTTGCGCTAAAAGTGTAAAAGATTCGCCAACTCCGTAACTCCAATCGAAAGCATATTTTTGATCGAGACCGCCTTCTTTCGGTCGGTCGCTGTTAGATAATTCTGTTTTACCGCGAATGGTTTCTGTTTGATATTCATTGGTCGTCCAAATTGCAGTCATGTTGGAAAGAACGCCGAGAATCGTTCCGACAATCAAACTCAAAACAGATAAACCGAACGCGGGAAATGCTTTTGTTCTGAAAACTGAAACGAGTTGAACAATACCAAAAACTAAAAGAATAATAAAAGTATAATACGTAATTTGAAAGTGATTCGCATACAATTGCATGGCAACGCCGAGCGCGAAAACACCGCCGCCACGCAACCATTGTCCACGAAACGCCAACACCGCACCGGCTAAAACCAACGGAGCAAAACCCAACGCCACTGCCTTCGTCGAGTGTCCGGCTTCGATAATATCCATATTAAAAGTACACAAACCAAAACTCACAGCACCGGCTAACGCAATACGCCAATCAACGCGCAGCGTGAGCAGTAAAAGATACATACACAACATACCGACTAAGGCGTTGGTATGCGGCGGTACAACACTGTTGCCGAGTAAAAACGTGCGAAAAACCGGCTGCGTTAAATTGCCTTTCGATACTTGATAAATTTGTGTCGTCGGCATACCGCTGAACAAAGCGTTTGTCCATAAAACCGGTTGACCTGTTTCTTTATTGTATTTTGTAATTTCGGTTTGAATGGCACCGGCTTTTTGATTATCACCTTGTTGCAAAACTTTTCCGTTGAAAGTATAAGCAGAAAAAAAAGTAAATGTCAAGGCAATCATCACCGCAACGGCTATTAAGTGCGGTACAAATTTTTTTACGATTGGATTCATTATTCGGATTGAGTGGTGAAACTTAAGTAATGAACAATGAATAATGAACAATGAATAATTTTGCAAAAATTTAATTATCAATATTTTGTACAAAATAAAAACATTGTTTATTTTTCACTCAACTACTTAACATTATTTTACGAAAATTTAATCGTTTTTGTTTTACTTCTAAACTTTCTTTTGAAAGTGTGCAAATTTACACCGTTAAATTTTTTTTACGGCATTTTTGAGTGTGATTTTCATTATTTGAAATAATGCCTTTTAGTTTTTGTTGCTTTGGGTTTTGGTTTGTCGGCGAGTTAGTAATCGGCTTCTTTTTTTTCGGAGAATTTTTTTGAAAATATCCACGAACAAATACTAAAACTCAGGTTTGTATCATTTATTTATTCTATCTCAATGAATTTTTCATTACAGCATACAGCACTTTTAAATCGGTATCTAATAACGGTGTGTTATCTTCGCGTTTTAAATATTTTCGTTTAAAAGTACGCACAACAGCAGCAGAATCTCTTGTATCATAACCAATAATTCGTAAGGCATTCATGGCATTGAAATCTATCGGCAAGTTTAGTAAAGCAGTATCGCCGTACCAAATTCCAAACCCTTTTTTTGAAAGATCTTCCCAATTAAAATTAATATTCGGATCGTTTTTGCGCTTGGGTGCAATATCCGCATGACCAATAAAATTTTGTTGCGGAATAGTGTATTTATCTTTAAGTGCTTGCAAAAGTTTTTCAAGTGATTGTATTTGCGGTACGGTAAAAGGTTCAAATCCGGTATTATCGAGTTCAATACCAATACTGCACGAATTTACATCCGTAACATTTCCCCATTGCGCAACTCCGGCATGCCAGGCGCGCAAATAATCGTTTAGCATGTGGTAAATGATACCTTCTTTACAGATGACATAATGCGCGCTCACTTGCGATTTAGGCGAAGTGAAAGTTTTCAAAGTTTGATCACAATTGTTTTGAGCGGTATGGTGAATAATAACAAAATTGGGTTTACGCATATTAAAATTGGTTGTACCGATCCAATTTTTAAAATCAATTACATCCATTGAATCTGTGAGCGGTTGCGCACTTAAAATTTTGGCAAAATGCGCCGACTGTTTTTTGTACGATTTATTTGAAACACTGTATATGCTCTTGTTACAAGCAGAAAAAACAAATAAAAAAATCAGACTCGCCATTATCGTTTTAATACTACTCATTGATTTTATGTTTTTTTTAATTAGAATATTATTGAGTTTGCGATCAAAATCAGTTCTTGGAATCGCTTTTTATTTAATTACTTGTTCGACTTCTTTGAGTATATTCAAAAAAGTTTATAAATTTTTTTTCTATCAATTACTTTTCAACACACAAGTTATTCATAAACTTACACTCTTTAAACCATTCTTTACAATAATAATAAAAACTCCGTAAAAAGTTCTAATTTTGTAAGTTCAAAAAATAATTAAGCATCGAGAAACTTGTATGATATTTTGTCCGAAATGCCATAATCCGGTAGTTGAAAATGCTAAATTCTGTCACACTTGCGGTACTAATGTAGATGTACCGATGGTGGAGTGCGTGCATTGCGGTAAAAAAAATCCGATTGACGCGAAGTTTTGTTATCATTGTCATTTGCCGTCGCGTGTTTTAGAATTGTCACCGCTTACAAAAAGTAAATCGCGCTATCTTCTGAATTTCGATGATGCAGTTGCATTAGAAGGGCAAATAAAAAATCTTTTTTTTGAAACGCTGAAACGCATCGCCGGTTGGATGCAACCGAAAAATATAGATGCCTATTTGCAAAAAATGGTGTCGTCCGGTTTTTTAGAAACCGTTGACACGCGTGCCAAACAATTAGCCCTCGATTGCGAATTGCGTTTTATGAATGAAGGTAACCCGGCACGGGAAAAATTAGAAAAAGAAATTCAGAACGGTATTTTTTTCTTGGCATTGTATTTCATCGTTTATAATTGCAAAGACTTGAACCCGGTACAACTTTCTGAAAAAATTTTTCAATATGAGCGCGTCAATTTCGATAAAAAAAATATCAAAGACATTATTTTAGATTTTTTGGATTTAGGTCAAGAAAAAGAAAAAATTTATTTCGACGCTTTCACGATTCCGGAAGATAAACTTATTGGCGCGTACAAACAATTTCTTTTTACTGCACGCGAAGAATATCCGATTTTTATTTGCGATCAAACATGGCTTGGCAACAGTAAAGAAGGTTTTGCGATGACTCCTTTTGCTTTATATTGGCGGGCTGCAATGAATTCGCCGCAAAAAATTTATTATCATCATTTAAAAAATTTAGAGCGACAAAAATCGTGGATAACGATTAATAAACAGTTTTTCAACGTCAATCCGGCACTCAATATTAAAATGCTCATTTTGCTGGAGCGTTTGAAGAATTTATATGTTTATGAATAAGAAAATAGTTGTTAGTTGTTAGCTTTAAATCTGACAATAGTATATCATAAAAACAACGATTAACAACTGATAACTTACAACTAAAAACAACGTATGAGAAATACTTTTTTCAAATTATGGGTGCACGGCATTATAAAAATACACGCACAAAGTGTTTTGATTGAAGAAACTATGTCTGATTTACTTTATGTGCAGATTGAAAAAAATTTGAAAATACAAGGTTGCGAAGTAAAAACGGTAAATGGGATCAGCGACCACATACATTTTCTTTTTGAACAAAACCCCTTGCAATCCGTTCATAATACGATGCAGTATATTCAAAAAGCGACGGAACAATGGTATCGTGAACGCGATTTCAATACAATTTGGGTGCGTTTTCGTTGGGAAGAAAGTTATTGCGCTTTTTCGGTAAGTCCATCCGGTTTAGAAAAAGTGGAAGCCTATATCGCAAGACAAAAAGAAATTCATGAAGAAATCGGTTACGAAGAAGAAATAAAAGAATTATGTCGCGTACACAACGCAGATATGACAGGTTAATATTAGTTGTTAGTTGTTAATTGTTAGTTGTTAATTTCAATCTATAACTTGCATCTTATAACTAACAATTAATAACTAACAATTAACAATTAAATAAAAAATGTCCAATCCATCCGTTTTATACAGTGTTGTCGCTATGAAATGTCCGCGTTGTCACGAAGGCGATTTATATAAAACACCGACATTCAGTTTTAAAAAATCTTTTGAGATGTACGACGTTTGTCCGCATTGCGGGCAGAAATATGTACTCGAACCCGGATTTTATTACGGTTCGATGTTTATTTCTTACATTCTTACGGCCTTTTTGATGTTCGGTACTTTTGCCATCGCTAAATTTATTTTAGATATAGAAATCACTACAGCATTTATCTGTTGTACACTCATTATTGCCGCACTTTTTATCTGGATATTTCGTATTTCGCGCTCCGTATGGATTCATTTTTTTGTGAAATACGATAAACGATATGCAGACTAAAGATTTTCATTTCCCGTTTGGGCTTTCCTGTTGCTACCGGTGAAAGATTTCAATTTAAACGCTAACTCTTAAGAGTTTTTTAATCTTTCAAAGTTTACATTCAAAATGATAACAAAAAAATAAAATCCTTTGTGATGAATTTCACAAAGGATTTTTGTTTTTTGTGCGACTTTTTAATAAAACAGAAAATACCGCTTATCATGGAAAAAAAATTATTGCTTTTTATTTTTGTAGTCTTACAAAATACTTTTTTAACGCAAAAAACTGTTGCCCAAACGGATTTTAATCCGGGTATTTATAAAAACTTATCACAAAAACGTTTGACACTGCCTAATCAATGGAGTCTCACACCGGCGGGTGATTATTCTTTACAACTTGGCGATTTACCGCTCAATGCGGTTTGGAGCAGCTCAAAAAAATATCTCGCCGTCACGAATAATGGTGTTGGCAAACAATTTATTCAATTGTTTGATGCTTCGGGTGAGAAACTTGTTCTTGCTTCCGAAATAGTTATGGCTAAGGCTTGGTATGGTTTAGCGTTTTCAAAGGACGAAAAGTATTTGTATGCTTCAGGCGGAAATGACAATACGATTATTATTCACAAAATAAATAGCGAAAAAAAATTGATGCGCGATACTGTTATCCGATTGGGTGCGGCTTGGAGTAAAGAAAGAATTTGCGCCGCAGGCATCGCGCTTGATGATGCAAATGATAAACTTTTTACGGTGACGAAAGAAGATTCGATGTTGTATGTGTACAATATCAAAAATAAAAAAATTATTGAAAAAATAAAATTACCGACTGAACCTTATGCCGTTCTGATTTCCGAAAAACGCAAAGAATTATATGTGTCGCTCTGGGGTAATAAAAAAATTCGTGTGTTCGATTTAACAACGTTAAAAATGAAAAACGATATTGCGGTTGGCGATCATCCGAATGAAATGATTTTGGATAAAAACCAAAAAACGCTTTACATTGCCAATTCTTTAGATAATTCTGTTTCTATCGTTGATTTGAAAACAAAAAAAACGATTGAAACGCTTAACGCGGCTTTATTTCCGGATGCACCGAACGGTTCAACGACAAATAGTTTGGCACTTACAGACGATGAAAAAAAATTGTACATCGCTAATGCCGATAATAATTGTTTGGCAGTTTTTGATGTTTCGCAACGAGGAAAAAGTCGTTCATTGGGTTTTATTCCGACAGGTTGGTATCCGACGGCTGTGCGCGTTCTAAAAAATAAAATTATTGTCGTGAACGGTAAGGGATTTTCTTCGGAAGCAAATCCTAAAGGACCGAGTCCGTTTTCTAAACGCGAGGATAATCGTGCGGCGGCATATATCGGTTCTTTATTTCTCGGAACGATGTCTGTGATGGAACAACCCGATATTGCAACACTCGGTGCGTATTCGAAATTGGTATATGAAAACACACCGTATAAAAAAGAAAAAGAATTGAACGCCGAAGGCGAAAAAAACAATCCCATTCCGATGCGTGTGGGAGATACGTCGTCGCCGATAAAATATGTATTTTACATTATCAAAGAAAATAGAACTTATGATCAAGTTTTGGGTGATATGAAAGAAGGTAACGGCGATAGTAATATCTGTTTGTTTCCGGAAAAAGTTACACCGAATCAACATGCTTTGGCGCGTAATTTTGTTTTGCTCGATAATTTTTACGTAGATGCCGAAGTTTCTGCCGACGGACACAATTGGTCAACGGCGGCGTATGCGAATGATTTTGTTGAAAAAACTTGGCCCACGAGTTACGGCGGTCGCGGCGGTAATTATGATTTTGAAGGCTCACGTGCTATCGCTTTTCCCAAAAATGGATTTATTTGGGATTATTGCAAACGTGCGGGCATTTCTTATCGTACTTACGGCGAGTTTTCAGATGTAGGAAAAGCGGAGTATAAAACGCTCCAAAAACATTTTTGTACTTACTATCCGGGCTTCGACATGAAATATCAAGATATTCGGCGCGAAAAAGATTGGGAACGCGATTTCGATTCGCTTTTAGCTGTTAAACAAGTGCCTCATTTTAATTCTGTGCGTTTTTCAAGCGACCATACTTCAGGCTTATCACGCGGTGCAGCTACGCCGACGGCAGCGGTTGCAGATAATGATCAAGCTGTCGGAAAATTTATAGAACATTTATCGCAGTCGCCGATTTGGGCGCAATCTGCTGTTTTTATTCTTGAAGATGATGCGCAAAATGGTTCCGATCATGTAGATGCACATCGTTCTCCGGCTTTCGTGGTTAGTCCTTTTATAAAAAGAAATTTTGTTGATCACACGATGTATTCAACAAGTTCGATGATGCGGACGATGGAATTAATCCTCGGTTTACCGCCCATGAGTCAATACGATGCTGCTGCGACTCCGATGTGGCGTTGTTTTACGACCGAAAAAAATGTGGCGACTTATAAATCAATCGAAGCTCAAGTAAATATCAACGAAAAAAATATCGCCGACAACGAATTTTCTAAACAATCTGAAACATTTAATTTAGCAAAAGTAGATGCCGCACCCGATCGCGCACTGAATGAAGTCATTTGGAAATCTATAAAAGGTTTAGACAGCGAAATGCCTGCACCGAAACGTGCGGCGTTTATTACAACGAAAGAAAAAAAAGAGGAGGATTGAGTGGTTGGTAATTCCAGGACTTTTTGTAAGGCATCCATCTTCAAATAAAATCAATCACGAATTACGAATTACGAATTAAAAAAAAATTCGTAATTCGTAATTCGTGATTGATTCATTATTCCGTTGGCGGTATAACGTGGTTCGTAGTTTCAGTCGTTTCATCAGTTACAATCGGAGTTGATGAACCGTCGATATTTTCAATATCGGTAACTTCACCTTCCGGAATCGGCACATCTTGAATAACGGCAACACCGGCAATTTCTTCGCCTTCATCTAATCGAATAACTTTTACACCCATCGTTGCACGACCTTGAATCCGCATATCACCGGCAGACATACGAATCGTGATACCGGCTTTTGTCGTTATCATCATATCATCACCATCTTTTACTAATTTTATGGCGACAACTTTACCGGTTTTTTCCGTGATGTTCATGGTTTTCACGCCTTTACCGCCACGATTCGTCATACGGTACTCATCAATTTCGGAACGTTTACCGAAACCTTTTTCGGAAACAATCAATACTGAATTATCTTTTTCATCCGCATTAACGGCAATCATACCGATTACTTGGTCAACACCATCTTCATCAATTTCAATACCGTTTACGCCCGACGAATTTCTGCCCATTGAGCGTACGCGGCTTTCACTGAAACGAATCGTCCTGCCGTTGCGATTCGCCAATAAAATTTCTGCCTTGCCATCTGTCAGTTTTGCTTCAATGAGTTGATCGTCTTCTCTGATGTCAATCGCAATAATACCGCCATTTCTTGGACGTGAAAATTGTTCGACTGCCGTTTTCTTAATCACACCGTTTTTCGTACAGAAAATGATATAATTATTATTCAGGTAATTTTCGTCTTTCAAATCTTTTATTTTCACGAAAGTCAAAACCTTATCATCATTCGGCATTGCCAAAATATTTTGTATCACGCGACCCGCAGAATTTTTTGTGCCTTCCGGAATTTCGTAACCGCGCAACCAATAACATTTACCTTTTTCGGTGAAAAATAATAAATAATCGTGCGAGTTAACGATAAACATTTGCTCAACATAATCTTCGAGACGTGTTTTTGTGCCACGCGCACCGCGCCCGCCGCGCCCTTGCGAACGAAATTCGCTGACAGCAATACGTTTAATATAACCTAATTTAGAAATAGTAATCACTACTTCTTCTTCAGAAATTAAATCGGCGGCGGAAATTTCACCTTCTGCCGTTACAAAATCGGTTCTGCGTGCATCACCGTAACGTTCTTTTATTTCTGCCAACTCGCCTTTAATCACTTCGCGTTGTAATAATTCACTCGCGAGCAATTCTTTGTAGTGTGTAATAAGCTTTTTTATCTCGTCGTAATCATTTTTCACTTTATCGCGTTCCAAACCCGTCAAACGTTGCAAACGCATTTCCAAAATTGCTTTTGCTTGAATGTCGCTGAGTTGGTAAGTTTTTTTCAAATTACCGGCATCAAAAACGCCGACAACTTCTGCTGTTGCATCGCTCAATTGAAAAACTTCTGATGTCAAAGCCTC
>JAYTIA010000545.1:0-3614 GCA_043732145.1 Saprospiraceae bacterium | reverse complement strand
ACATTACTTCATATTTTTTGTGTCGCACCGAAATGCTAATAAGACGATAATACGGCGGATATTGAAACCGTTCACGTTCTTGCAATTCGCGCTCATAAAAACGTTCCGATTGATTTTCAGTTACATCGCGTAACACCAAATGTTTGGTGTCGTAACACTGAATCAAAACTTTTCCCGCAGTTTCTTTTCTGCCGGCGCGACCGGAAACTTGCGTCAATAATTGAAACGCACGTTCTGCTGCTCTGAAATTCGGATAATGCAAAAGACTGTCCGCATTCATCACACCAACCAAAGCTACTTTTTCAAAATCTAAACCCTTCGTCACCATTTGTGTTCCAACGAGAATATCCAATTCTTGCGCTTCAAAATCGTCGAGTAGTTTTGAGAAACTTATTTTACTTCGCGCTGTGTCTAAATCTAATCGCGCAATACGCGCATCGGGTAAGTGTATTTTTAATTCATCTTCAATCCGCTCCGTGCCGTAACCTTTCAACAACAACGACGGCGAACCGCACGCGGGACATTCTTTGGGCAATTTTGCCGTGAAGCCGCAGTAGTGACAGTTCATCGCGTTCAAATGTTTGTGATACGTCAACGTGACATCACAATTTCTGCAATCAAAAGTCCAAGTACAATTCGAGCAAGTTAAAGTGGGTGCATAACCGCGTCGGTTTTGAAAAAGGATTACTTGTTTTTTACCGGCGACTGTTTCTTTTATCGCTTGCATGAGTTGCGGCGAAAAATTGCCCATCATAGAGCGTTTTTTAGATTCTACACTGCAATCCACGATTTGTATTTCCGGAAGCGTGGCATTGCCGAAACGTTGCAACATTTTCACCCAACCATATTTACCTATTGATGCATTATAATAAGTTTCAACAGAAGGTGTTGCAGTACCGAGTAAAACTTTTGCGCCGAACACGCCGGAAAAATAAACCGCACAATCACGCGCGTTGTATCGCGGGTTCGGGTCTTGTTGTTTGTACGAAGCGTCGTGTTCTTCATCAACAATAATCAATGATAAATTTCTGAACGGTAAAAACAAAGACGATCGCGCACCTAAAATAATAGAACGCCCCGCCCCAACTTGTTGCCACAACTCAACGCGTTCTTGTCCATTCACGCGTGAATGATAGACCGCAATGTCGTTGCCGAACACAGTACTCAAACGCTGAATAATTTGAGAAGTCAAAGCGATTTCGGGCAACAAATATAAAACACGTCCGCCGCGTTTTATTTCTTCTTGAATAAGTTCGACATAGACGCGCGTTTTTCCGGAACCGGTTATGCCTTGCAACAACACGACGTTTTTAGTTTCAAATTGCTTTTTTATCTCCTGAACTGCTTCAACTTGTGTCGCACTCAACGGAGTTGCCAAAGAAATTTCTTCGCCGCGCGTATTCACGCGACTGATTTCTTTTTCTTCAATTCTAAAAATTTCTTTTTTTTCTAAGGCGCGCAAAACGGCAATATCAACTTTCGCCGCCGCATAAATTTCAGATGCCTTCACCCAAATTTGTTGTCGCGAAAATTGCACAAAAGCCAAAAGTGTTTGCGTTTGTTTATCTGATTTAGCTGTCGCTTCAAAAGCTTTCGCTAAAACTTGTTGCGTTGAGATTGTATCATCTTGTGTATTCAATGCGACAAATAAAGCAGTTTTGGGTTTATATTTTGCTTGGAGTTCTTCTTTCAATTCTAAAATACCATACATCAACAAACGATTAATAATAGGATATACTGTTTTTTGTTGCAGTATTTTCTGAATTTGTTCAATAGTCAATTCTTTTTGTAGCGTCAAGGCTTCAGCAACTAAATATTCTTTATCATCAAAAGCCGTAAAATCTGAATCGTGTTCCGGATTCAACACGACAGTTGTAGAGCTTTTCAGTTTTAAATTTGTCGGCAAAGCCGCGTTCATCACATCGCCTAGTGAACACATATAATATGCAGCCATCCAATGCCAAAATTGAATTTGTTGTGCCGTCACAATCGGTTCTGTATCAACGACGGAAAGAATCGGTTTTGTGGCGTGTTCGGGCGCATTGCCGGTTATCGCTACAGCAATGCCTGTATAAATATCGCGCCCGGTACCGAATTGCACTTCTACTCGCACACCAATTTGCACGTCCTTCAACAACGCGTCGGGAATGTGATAGGTGTAAGGCTTTGGCATAGCGAAGGGTAGAATTATTTCTACGAAAAATGCTTGGTGGGTCATGGAGTAGTTGTTGCCGTCATCTTAGGAATGAGAAACAAATAAGTCTAACGGTAGAACTTATTTGTTTCTCATTCCTAATAGAGTTTTGAAACCCTGATAAAAATCATGGTGCAAAAATAAAACTTATTGATGGGAGTTTTATTGCTTAATTGACTGTCAGTCGGCAACTATCAATTAACAGTTTAATTTTCATTCATCATTTTTAAAATGCGGTCGCGGCGTTTTTCCTGAATTGTTTTTCTTTCCGATTTAATTTTTTCTACAACTGCCGGTAATGCGAGTTTTGGTGAACCACTTTTGAACGGCGGTTTTGGATTGTATTCTATCATGAGTTGAATATTTTGGGCAACTTCCAAGCCGTAAATTTTTTCTGCCAATACTAAAGCCATATCTATTCCTGCCGTAACGCCGCCACCGGTGATACGATTTTTATCAACCACAACACGCTTTTCAATTGTCTTCACTTTTTTATGTAGGCGCAACAAATCTAATGATAACCAATGCGTTGTGGCTTTGAAACCGTCAAGTAAACCGGCTTGCGCCAAAATTAAAGCACCCGTACAAACAGACGTAATATACTGCGCTTTGTGCGCTTGTTGCACCAAAAAATTCATGAGTTTTTTATTTTCGATTGCATCGGAAATACCTGGTCCGCCCGGAACAAAAATAATATCTAATTGCGGTGTATTTTCAAAAGTAGCATCCGGCAAAAAACGAAACCCTTTTTCACTTATTATGGGTTCGAGAGTTTCGGCAATAATTGAAATTCTTGCGTCCGGAAAACGCGAAAAAACTTCATGCGGAGCTGTTAAATCTAATTGCGTGACATTATTGAAAGCGATGAGACCGATGTGGCGCATGAAATTTTGTTATTGATTAAGAATTTTATTTTGCTTTCCTAAAGCAAAAAGGCGACATTTTTTTTAGAAAAATGTCGCCTTAAAAATATTAATTAAGTTTTTCGTTTTATTTTCCGTTTGTTGTAGGTGCCGTATCATCAACACCTTCTTCTTCGCGAGCTTGCATTTCTTCGTCCGTCAAAGGATCTTTTGATTGCTGTATCATATTGCCTTTCAAATCGAATTGCAAATTGACATAGTCGGTATCCGTCATCACTTCCACATTGTAGGCTTTCTTTTCCGGAAAATCTACTTGCATACAAGCATTAACGAAATCTTGCTTATAGTTTTTAGCTAAATAAACTTGTGCCGCAGCCGGTAATTCGGTTTGGTCAATAAAAATACCGGTATATTGAAAAGTATTTTTACTGTCGTAAAAAGTTTCGCACGGTACGTTGTTGCTGACAAAACTTGCTACATAACCGTCTTCAACAGTATCCCATTCGATATCGGAAGCTGTCGGAAAACGATTTTTAAAATCCGTTTGAACCGATGAT
>JAYTIA010000544.1:0-3615 GCA_043732145.1 Saprospiraceae bacterium | reverse complement strand
GCACTTTAATTTTGATTAATGGTAAAAGAAAAAATACCAGTTCGTTGGTTTATGTTCAAACCTCTCCGGGACGTGGTGAAACGGGTGCAGATATTTCTGCAATTCCGACAGATGCCATTAAACGTGTTGAGATTTTGCGCGATGGTGCTTCTGCTCAATATGGCTCCGATGCGATTGCGGGTGTAATGAATATTATTTTGAAAGATCGTTTTGATTACGGTACTTTCACGATTAATGGCGGTGTTACAAGCAAAGGTGACGGTGGTTATTACGGCGTTAGCTTAAACAACGGTGCCAACTTAGGCGAAAAAGGTTTTGTCAATTATACAATTGACTTATCTGACCGCACTTTGGCAAATCGCCCGGGTGTAGTTGATGCGCAAGGTGACGCTAATGACTTCGGCGCAAAATTAAGTGACGTTCAGGCTTTCTTGGCTAAATATCCTGATGCCGGTAATATCAATGGTAGCCCTGCTACTTCTGCTGCTAAATTTTTGATTAATACAGGCGTCGATTTAAGCCCTAATACACAATTATATGCAAATGCGGCTTATATTTATAAAAAAGTATCAAGTTTTGCGAATTATCGTACACCATATTGGAGAACAACAGACGAAGGTTTATTGCACGCGGCGGGAACACCTTACGTTGGTTATGTACCCACTTTTATCGGTGACCTAAATGATTATAACGGTACCATCGGTATCAGATCAGAAACAAATGGTTGGAAATCTGATGTGAGCTTCACAACGGGTGGTAATAAACAAACTTATGTTGTGAATAATTCGAGAAACCGTTCTCTGGGCGCAGCTAGTCCGATTTCATTCCGTCCGGGCGGATACGAATTTAATCACAATGTCGGTAACTTAGATATTACAAAAGCACTTTTAGATAATTTAACATTAGGTATCGGTACAGAATTCCGTGCCGAGTCTTTTACAGTTATTGCCGGTGACACAGCTTCTTATTCAGGTGGGGGTGCGGATTCATTTCCCGGTTTCAATGCTACTAACGCCGGCACTTTCACACGCTATAACTTCGGTGGTTATTTGGATTTAGGGTGGGATGTTTCCAAAGATTTCTTAATTAACGGTACAGTACGTCAAGAAAAATATTCTGATTTTGGTGCTGCTACTGTTTGGAAAATCAGTTCACGTTATAAATTGGCTGACGATAAATTTGTAATTCGCGGTTCGGTTTCAACGGGTTTCCGTGCGCCATCATTGCACCAAATCAATGAACAATTAACGCAAGCAAGTTTTGTACCGGGTCAAGGTATTCAAATCAAAGGTTTGGTAAACAATAACAGTCCGGCAGCTTTCTTATTAGGTATACCTAAATTGAAAGCGGAAACATCAACCAACATCACGTTAGGTATTGGTTTCACTCCGACTAAAAACTTTAGTATTACATTAGACTACTATAATATTGCTGTTAAAGATCGGATTATTTTAAGTTCAAACATCTCACCTGGTGGTACTGCTACAACAGCAAAATTGGATGCTGTTTTAAAAAATGCCGGCGTTGTGGGTTTGAGTTTCTTTACAAACGGTATCAATACGACAACTTCAGGCTTAGATTTAGTTGCTAATTACAGAAATCTAATTGTGGGCAGTGGCAAATTAAACGTCAACGTTGCCGGTAATATTCAATTACAAAATCAGTTAGACGGTGGTCTTACCGGTGGCGGTGTTATCAATCCGGCAATCCTTTCAGGTACGGGTCAAAGCATTTTTGACCAAACACAGGAAGCATTATTATTAAGCTCACGTCCAAAATTCAAATTAATCGTAGGTCTTGATTATCAAATCGGCAAATTCGGTATCATGTTGAATAATACAGTTTTTGGACCAACAACGTTTCACCAAGACGGTATTGATGCTAACTTGAACACAGAGTTTGATACAAAACTTGTAACTGACTTAGGATTCAATTGGAAAGTGACAAAAGATATTGTTTGGGCAGTCAATATCAATAATATCTTAAACGTAATTCCTTCTTGGCATTATGTATCATTAAACTCAAAAGGTGATGCTGTCCTAAAAGATGCTGCCGCATTAAAAGACATCACCAATGCTATAACGTTCAACGGTCGTTATTCAATAACTACTTATGATGGTTCGCACTTTAGCCAATTGGGTACTATTTTCGATACAAGATTGACGTTTAAATTTTAAAAACAGTTATAAGTTGTGAGTTATTAGGTATTAGTTTTTAAAACCAACAACTATTAACTATCAACCGGCAAACTAAAAAAGTGGTACATCATTTATTCGATGTATCGCTTTTTTAGTTTGATGAAGATGCGAACATCTTTTAAATTTGTCCTACTAATTGAGTTATATCTTCACTACTGATTTCTAAAGTAGCAGCAATCGCAGGCAAAGATTCTTCTTAAGACATGATACTTTTATTAATTTTAAGATAAATACACGGCATAGATTCTCATACAATCAACTTATCTTTGGGAAGAATATTTAAAACAATGCGCTTAAAAGAAAAAATAAATTTTACTACTCTCCTTTACGGCTTGTTTACTTTAGCGTGTGCCGGTCTTTTTGTTTACGTCAGAATACGCCATTTAGATATTGCTTTTGAACGCGATGAAGGAGAATACACTTATGCCGCACAAGAAATTTTACGCGGAAAAATTCCTTACAAAGATTTTTATAACATGAAAACGCCTTTAGTTTATTATTCATTGGCGTTTTTGTTTCGATTGTTCGGCGATTCGGTACATACCGTAAAAATAAGTTTGTTGTGTATTAATCTTTTAAGTGCTTTTTTTATTTTTTTGACAGCGCGCAAACTTTTCTCAGCTAATACCGGTTTGGTAGCAAGTGGTATTTATTTAATTTTTTGCCTTAGTTATTCTGCGCAAGGTTGGACAGCTAATGCAGAACATTTTGTCGTATTTTATGCAATGATTGGGTTATATTTTTTAGCCGGCTCAACAACACCTAATATCCGGTATCCAATACCCAATATCCAATTATTTTTTTCCGGTTTTTTTATAATGTTCGCCGTACTTTGTAAGCAACAAGCGATAGGATTTTTTATTTTTGCCCCCATTTGGCTATTTTTCACATCCTTGAACGATAAAATTTCACGCAAAATCGCCAAGCCGCCGAGTTACGAAACATTTAGCGACTTAGCGATTTGGCGTAGAATTTTATCACAAGGCTTTAAACAATTACTAAGCTTTGTTTCAAAAATATTTGTTTATAGTAGCGGTGCAATTGTGCCTTTTGGTGTACTCTTGATTTATTTGAAGGCGCATCACGCTTTGTACGATTGCTATCATCTTTGTGTTGAATACGCTCAGGCGTATGGTAGTTTCTATCAAACTTTCAGCGAAATTTCTAATTTTCATCACATCTACAACGATTCTCCCTTTCTGTGGTTATTTGTTTTAGGATTTTTCTTTTTGTTGATGACAGGCGTGGTACGTGAAAAGCGATCGGGGTTTTTGTTTCTTTTATTTTTCTGCTGTTTTTACTCCGTGTCTTTAGGGTTTTTTTTCAGGCCGCATTATTTTCAATTAATTTTTCCGGCTGCCGCTATGATGGCAGGATTTTTCATAACGTACCTTGATTTTCGATTTTCGATTTTGAT
>JAYTIA010000543.1:0-3617 GCA_043732145.1 Saprospiraceae bacterium | reverse complement strand
AGTTATTTTATTAAAAATATTTTTTGCCGGCAAATAATCAAAACGTTTTGTATAACGGATTGAGAAAGGATTTTTGCCGGCTTGTTCAAAATGTGCTTGCAGCAAATCGTAATAAAAACCCGTGCGCAAAAGTGTATCGTTTGAAATATCACGGCGTTCATTGCGTTCACGCTCCGCACCTACACCGATATTAAAACCCGAAAAAGATTTCGATAATTGGAAACTCGGTCGGGTGTAAAAAGTTTTTTCAAAAGTATTTTTTGTGTTTAAATCATTTATATCTGCCGAAAAATTGTTACCATTTCTTGAAAAATTTATTTTTATGCCGCGCCGAAAACCTTGATAAAGACTGTCGCGCAAAAATTCACTCAGATTAAATTGAACAGCCCCCCAATCTTTTTTTATTAAATTCACGCTGCCCGACAACCATTGTTCAGGTACCGGTTGTAGTATAGAATTCAAATCACCAAACGTCGTGGAGACAGAGCTTGCCCCTGCCCGCATACCAGCGGAACTTGATGATAAATTCCAATCACGCGAAAATTCCGTAGAACGATATGGATTGAGTGGTTTGAAGCGACTTTGCGTCGTTTCAAAATTAAATTCGGATTGAATTTCGAAAAGGGGTGTTAGTACGCGGGAATGGGCAAGCCCTGCCCCTACGACGGATTTTTCCCCATAGATAATATGTTGCGTTTTTATTTTAGAAAACAAAGCCAAACCCACACCCGCCGAATCACCTTTTTCAGAAAATAAATTTGCGTTGTACCTGCTCAATGCGGATTCAATTGTCCATTCAATATTTTTTACAGGCTCAAAACTTGTACCGACTGAAAACATTTGTTGCTGATTGGGTGGTACTAATTTTTTTATCGGTTCGTAATTGCCTTGTAAATTGCTTTGATTGTCCGGTGCCACCCATTGATACACGCGACCATTCGTTATGTTCGACGCAATAATATAATTACCCTTTCCGTCGCCGACCGGCGTAAAAGTTGCTTGAAATTTTGCAAGACCGGCATCGTTAGAATATACCAAAACATTTTTGTACAAAGTGCCGGACACAAGACTATCAACTAATTTGTACTGAACGCGATCTGACTGAAAAGGATTTGCCAACCCGACGATACTCGGCGAGACGGCTAAATCCGGATTATTTCCTGCCATGCGCAAAACAATTTTATCTATCGAATCTAATGATTGCGTGCCGGTGCTGTTTTTAGAATCTTGTTCGCTGTAAGCATTGAAAAAAATCTTTGTTTTATCGTGCGTGTAAGTCGAACTCACCGCAAGAGTCGAGCGTACATAATTTTGGTCGGCATATTCAAATTCGATAACGATACGCGCATCTTTTGTGACTAAAGTTTTAGGTGTAAATGTAATATTGCCGGAATTATAATCTATCACATAATTATTTTCTTCGCCTCTAATCAAAAGTTTGCCGTCGTAAAAAACTTTTTCTGTACCGCTCAAAATAATAAAAAAACTGCTGTTCTCGTTACCGATAAGTCTGTACGGACCTTGATTTCCTTCTTGAATCGGTAAAATATTACGCGCAAATTTTCCTTTGGCAATGCCTATACTTACTTTCGTGTTCAGTGCGCTTCCTATAAGCTGATTGCTGATTGCTGATTGCTGATTGGTTAAACTCGCGCCCTGTAATTTTTTAAAATAGTTGACGAAATAAGTATTTATCGGGCGCGTCAATTCGAAATCGCCGGCAATGAGTGTGTTATTTTGTTTTTTAAGTTGAATAAAAATGCGATCAAAATCACGGAGTTGCAGCGTGTTACCTTGTGCTTGAAGCGGCACGTTGTTGTCGGTCATGGAAGCTAAAACATCCACATCACCAATTTTCCCGTTGATATTTAAATTAAAATTTTGATTCACAACCAAATTTTGCGCGTTGCCTAATGATAATCCTTGCGTGTAATTACCGGCATAAGATAATTCTTTGCTGAAAATATCCGACTCACTCAATCGTGCATAATCCGCTTCAAAAGGTTTTTTCGGCGCGATGTTTACTAAAACAGATGAATCTATGTGGTAATAATTTCTGCCGAGATTAAAAGGGAGCACTCGATAACGCAATTCAAACTTTAAGCTATCAGCTATCAGATTTAAGCTATCAGCTTTCTTATTCACAGCTGATAGCTGATAGCCGATAGCTGTCGGCTTACTTAAAATTAAACTATTTTGAACTTTATAGAAATTTGTGTCAAGCAAATTTCCGGTCATTAAATTTTTGAGCAAAACAGTTTCAGGTGCAATAGTGAGTGAATCTTTTGCTAAAGTGTCGGTGATTTTGGTGAGGATTTTTATGCGTTCATTTGTATTTTGTGCGTGGAGGCGTTCTACTGAAACATTTCCCCACATCAGGAAAAATATTAAGGCAAATAACTTTCTTAAGATATTGGAAGCATTGGGCATTAATTTTTATTTAGCCCAAAGTTACGAAAAAATTTATTTTGCCCGAGTTTGATTTTTTCTTAAAGCATTTTTCGTTTAACTCTACAAAAAATGGAAAGTATAAAAAAAACGCTCAAAACTAACAAGAGTTATTGAGCGTCATATGCAGATTGTTCACACTACCGAGTTTATTTGTTTCTCTAAAATACGCCATTCGACACATCTCTATCAACCTTAACGAGAAACTGAATTATTCAGAAGCGAAGATACGTTTACAATAGGATTTACTAAAAATTTTAAATCAATAAATACACTATTTTGTGACATGAAATATCTTTAGAACAAAAAAAATGTCTAGTACATTTAATTTTATTTTATTGCTCTTTTGATTTCACTAATATTTATAAAAGCTTATAGCCTTTTACAGAATAATATATCTTGGCTTTAAAATGTTCCATAACAAGTGTGCGCGAGTGCCAGCTATAATTTTACTTGTAAAAGAGTTGCAAATTTGTGACAAATTTTTACATAGAGCTTTATAACAAAAAAACACAAATCTTATTATTTTTTAAAAATCATAAAAAAATTTGGTGTAGAAATTTAAGTTTTCAAAACTTTGACTGTCGCTTTTGCACAGTTAAATATGTTCCAAAATTTCTGCAAAAGAAAT
Organism: Saprospiraceae bacterium; assembly: GCA_043732145.1. Lineage (GTDB taxonomy): Bacteria > Bacteroidota > Bacteroidia > Chitinophagales > Saprospiraceae > JAAFJT01. The sequence goes on along the minus strand of JAYTIA010000543.1, from coordinate 538 downwards.
ATCTAAATGCGAAGCATCGTAAATACATTCACCGTTTTCAATCAATAACACTTGAGGCGATTCGTGATGCACAGAAAATTTTTGGGCAATTTCTTTTGAAATATCTCTGTGATTTAATAAATCTAAAAAGTAAATTTCAGGTATGTCTACGGCATTTTTGGTATCGCGTTCCAAACGAGTTTTAGCGATATTTGAGATACTGCAAGCAGTAGAATGTTTGAAAATAACACAAGGTTTTTCTTGAGATTTCAATACAATAGCATCCAACTGATTTTTTGACTCCAACGGAATCCAGTGGTTCATGTGATTATCGGTGAAATTTGTGACAAAATTATTTTTTTACTTCCGATTGCGCCTGCATTTTATACGGGCAGCCGTAACCTCTATGACAAGATGATGCCAAAGTAATTATTAAAAGACCAAGAGCAATGAATATTGGGAAATATTGCTTTTTCATTTTTAGCGACAAGATTTTTATTGAAATGTTCTACAAAGATAATGGAATTACATTACATCGTCATAAACGAATTTGTTAATA
>JAYTIA010000542.1:0-9427 GCA_043732145.1 Saprospiraceae bacterium | reverse complement strand
AATTTATTTGAAATAAAAAAAGCGCGAAGAAAACAATTTCCTCCGCGCTTTTTTTATTTGATTCTTTAGTTATTAGTAACCCGCATTTTTATTTCCTTTGTGCGATTTATGTTTCATTTCCATAACCGGTGCGCTCATGTCGGCTTCACCTTTGGCTACTTTAAATTCAACACGACGGTTCATATAATTAGCACCGTTAGTTGGAACTAGTGTATTTTTTTCACCTTCATAAGCTGTTACAAGACGGCTGCGGTCAACTCCAAAACGTTTTACAAGCATATCAATTGCTGATTGTGAACGACGGTATGACAAACCTTCATTGTAACTGGCAGAAGATAATTTATCCGTAAAACCGTTTGCTACAATTTTAATACTCGGATTGCTTTTCAAAACACTTGCAACCGCAGATAAGTTACCCAATTCAGATTCTTTAATTTTTGAACTGTTTAGATCAAAATGAATCATAGGTAAAAACCAATCAACTAAAGAAGAAGCATTTTTAGTTGTTTGATCCATTGAACCTTTCAATTTCGCTAATTTGGCATCAACGATACGATCAACATCGGGTTCTGTAACATATGCCGGTTTAGGCACCATTGCAACACCGTTAGCATCTACTTTATATCCCGGAGGAGAGAAAGGTTCTTTATCTTTATAGTCCGGAATGCCATCACCGTCACTATCTAAAGCAACACCGTGCATATCCACTTTCGCGCCGGCAGGTGTGTTCGGCTCTTGGTCGAACATATCAATAACGCCGTCACCATCTGTATCGGTTGGATCAAATTTAGGACGCGCTTCTAGAGCTGCAACGCGACTATTTAACTGTTCAGCAGGTCCCACCCACCATAAAGGTAAAGTTTTATTGGCAGCGGCACCACCACCAACGTTAAAGTTCAAACGAACATTTGTAAATAAAACAAAGTCACGATTATTGTATTGAAAACCATCTATTAAATCCGCTCTTTTACCAAAAAAAGTAGAGGCTTTTTCTTCAATACCAATATTGAATTTGTCGTTTACACGGAAAGCAATACCTACACCGCCTTCTACTAAAGGAACTACTGTACCGGTATTACGATCACCCGGTAAAACTAAATCTTGTTTACCTGTGGTCGTTTTGCTTCCGTCAGTCGTACCTGTGACATTTACTTGAGTGCCAAGATTTCCAACACCGACGCCGCCAAATGCATACGGGCTGATTTTACGAACACCCGCATCCCAACGACCATTTGCAAGTGCTGCTATCACTTGGATAGATCCTTGAAAAATAGTTGATGTGGCATCAGAAAAGTTTCTGACATCACCATTACCGAAATTGTTTCTAATTTCCGGTCCAAGATATTGCTGACCATTGGCGCCAATTGACTTAGAATTTACAATTTGTAAATCTAAGTCACCACGAATAGAGAAAATATTGTCCAACGCTTTGCGAGCATGAACACCAATACCCGGTGAGCTGAAATCAGTTTTTAAGTCGCCTATTAAAAGGGCAAGACCACCATGAATACCAATTTCCCATTGGTCGTTTGGTGAAAAAAACGAATAATCCGGTGCTGCTGCCATTGCTTGTTTTGAGTCCGACATTTTTGTATCTGTCGGTTTTTGCGCAAAAGATATAGAACAGACAAGCATCAGGACTAATGTTGCGAATAAAGTAATTCTACGAAACATAGGGTTGTGACTTTGAAAATGAGTTAATGATTAAAAAAGTTTTATGAATGTTTAAAGCTAAACAAAAATACTATACAACTGAAGTTGTGTCACAAATATAATGTAATGTTTTTTTATTTTTCTACTATAATTTTATAATTATTAATTTATTATAATTAATTCAGTAGTTATTAACAAAGCTTCTATTTGATTACACACAGTATATAAGACGTAATAGTTTTTAAATAGTTACATTTTTGAAACAAAACTAAAAATAAAATATTTCCATCTGACATAAAACTTTGCAAATATACTACTAAATAGGAAAAAACATACACTCCCGTATTTTTTATGCTTTAGTGTAAAAAAAGAATTAACTTTGTGCCATCAAGTTTTATAATTTTTTACAATTTTCGGGGCTGACCGGAATTGACGGGAGAGTAAGCTGCTTGGTAAGCATGTCGTGACATGAATATACATCACGTAAAAAATGTTATTCAACTATTAGTTGGCAACTATAACTATGCCTTGGCTGCTTAATTCTAGGAATTAAAGTGCCTTTGCACTATCGGCAGGTTCTTCGGAGCTTTCGTACGTTTCCTGTACGTGTTTGTCGGAGTGCATCATCAAAAAAAACAGGATAGCAAATAAGTGGCTCGAATTGTTTGCGAAATTAATTGAGATAAGGTATCGGCTCGTCGTTTTGCCCGTCTATCCGGTTCTCGAAAATTCAATCGGCAAATAAACATGTAGAAAGCCTTGTGGTGCTTTGTCCGGACGGGAGTTCGATTCTCCCCAGCTCCACAAAAAAAAGAACGAGCGTATTACCTCAGTAATATGCCTCGTTCTTTTATTTTTTAATTTTTTAAAGCATTATTTTAATTTTGGTTCACCGAGATATACGACTACTTCGGGAATCAATTGAACGGTGATTTTAAGAAAAATTTTATTGAATTTTTGTTCAGTTCCGGTTTTTTTGTGCAAAGCATAAGTATTTTTAATCGCTTTAAAAACTGTAGTAAGCGCACTATTACCTTTTACTTCTTCTAAAATAGAATCTATCTTTTCAATCGTAAAATTTTTAGCTGCACCTGACAGTTCGCACTCCAAACCCAAATTTAAACCCATACGTATACCGAATGCAGTAATTTTCAATCCGCGTCCTTCCAAATTGGGAAAAATTTCCAACCAATCTTCAATCAGCCCATGTGTTTTGTCTTTTACCGCATCTACAATATGGGTTGCGTGTTCTTTTACACTATCTGTAAAACCTATTGTGTGTTCTTTTACAGCGTCGGTTAAGTGTGTTGTATGTTCTTTTACACTTTCTTTGACCGCACCGGATATTTCGGATGCCTTATCTTTAACGGCATCAGTTAAATATGTGGCGTGTTCTTTAATTGAATCGTTGACAGTTTTTTTTAGTTTATTGAGCATATCATTTAGATTTTAAAATCTTCAATATTTTCATTTTATAAACCACTTAAGCGCATAGTAGATATAGTCCATATAGTTTTTAATTTTCATTTTTCTAGGCTTTCTAAAATTTGTTGAGCGTGTTCGGCAGTATCTACTTTATCGTAAATTTTTTTAACAATACCGTTTTCATCAATTAAAAATGTGGTGCGGTGAACGCCGTCAAAAGTACGTCCCATAAATTGTTTTTCACCCCAAACACCGTAAGATTTTAATACGGATTGATCTTCATCAGCGAGAAGACTATATGGAAAACTAAATTTTGTTTTAAAGTTCGATTGCTTTTTACTTGAATCCGGGCTCACACCTAATACTTCAATACCTTTCAATTGCAAATCTTTGTAGTGATCGCGCAAGCTACACGCTTCTGCTGTACAACCGGGTGTATTTGCTGCCGGATAAAAAAATAAGGCTAATTTTTTTCCTTGAAAGTCTTTCAAAGTCACTTGTTGCCCTTTTTCATTTTTTGCGGAAAAATCCGGTGCTTTGTCGCCTTCTTTCAAATGTTTCATATCCTCTTTCGTTTTTCTGCTTGATAAAATAATTTGGTAAATACCTGTTTTTAATAAACTCATGCTGCTATTTGTTTTAATCTAGAAGATTCTCCAAACTTCAATGTCCTTCAACAAACAATTTTTTAGCGATTATGTTTAGCCATAGTTATACAACTATACTTCGTAGATTCAAATTTTAAGCAACAACTTTATACCGCCTATTGTACCAACCATCTTGATTTCAAATAATACGCCGCCTGCTTAGGTTTTCTGTCGCGTGTAAAAACGCCTTTTAAATTTAATCCGCCAAAACGGACGACACCTTGAGAGGTTTTAAAATCGGCGAATACCCAAACATAATTGCCGGCGACAAAATCTTTCATTGCCGCAACATCTAGATAGGCTTTTATAAATTCTGTTTGATATTCTTCCGTAAACATTTCGGACGGCGTGGCGTGCATACCAGCTTGCGCATCTGCGCCAAATTCTGTAATCAAAATTGGTTTTTTTAATTTTTGATATAAATCGTCTAACTCTTTACTTAGTTGAGTTGCGCCGGTTTTTATGTCACCTGTATTCGAGTACCAACCGTAGTAGCGATTGATGCAAACAATATCGCTCAACGCTAACCATTCGAGTGGCGCACCGGCGGCACCAACAATTACTGCAGGACGATTATCTAATTTTTTTGTGAGTGCTAACAATTCTTTAAAAGATTCAACGGATGCTTCTAACGATGCTTTACTTCTGTCGGAACTCGGTTCGTTTGCCAAACTCCACATAATTACACTCGGATGATTTTTATCTCGAGCAACTAATTCTTCGATATATCTTTTACACGCGGCTTGACGCGCCGGTAAATCGGCTCCTTCAAAATATAAACCGACTGCCGGTATTTCATCTATCACTAAAATACCTTCCTTGTCCGCCAAATTCATTTGTTCTTCGTCATCCGGATAGTGCGATGTGCGCAACGCATTTGCACCCGTCCATTTCATTAAAGCACAGTCTTTTATCATCACCGGTTGGGCTGTTCCTCTACCAAAAATCGCAAAATCTTCATGCTTATTAAAACCTTTCAATTGAATCTGTTGTCCGTTGAGTAAGATTTGTTTATCTGTCACCGTGATTGTTCTAATGCCGACATTCAAATTGTATTGGTCTTTATCATCATCGAGCGAAACGTTCAAATTATATAAATAAGGGTTGGTTGTATTCCAAAAATGCGCATCAGGTACTTTAATTCTGACTGTCGCTTTATCTCCTAAAAAATTAAAACCGATTGTATAATTTTTTTCATTGCCCGTTAATGTTGCCACACCTTTTTTAATATTACCTGTTTTTTGAACAGTCACAACAACTTCACCGTCTTTATTATAAATATTGGTAGAGACAGAAATATCTTGAATTGATTCTTTTGGAGTTGTAAGCAACCAAACGGCACGTTCTAAACCGCCGTAAGGAAAAAAATCGAAATTAGCTTTCGGATATTTGCTCCAAATGCCCGTTCCGCCCGGAATGCCGACACCACCCGGCGGTACACGCGCAGTTTTTAAAAAATTTTCTACACTGATGGTAATTCTGTTTTCTGCATTGAATTTGACATAATTATTTACGTTGAAAGCAAAAGGCAAATGTCCGCCTTCATGTATGCCGACAGGAGTGCCGTTTATCCAAATTTTCGCGGCGTAATTAGCTGAACCAACGCGGATAAATATATTTTGTCCGTTCCAACTTTTCGGTATAAAGGTTTTAAGTTCGTACCAAACCGTTCCCATATAATCGCGTGAATCTTCAAATTGTTCGTTCCAACTGCCGGGTACGGCAATAGATCGTGTATCCGATAAGCCGTTGAACCAATTTTCTTTTTCGCCAACATCGGCACTGTCGATTTTACATTGCCAAATACCGGAAAGATTGACGGCATTGCGTGAACTATTTTGTTGCGGAAAGAGATTAATATCTTTAACCTCGGCCGATTTAAAGGTTTGTGCTAAACTAATACTTGAGAACAAAAGCAGTTGAATAAAAACCCGTTGAATTTTAAAAAGTTGATTCATTTTTGATTTTTGATTTAGGTTTTAAACTTTGTAGATCTAAAATCCAAAATTATTTATTCTAAAAATTCAAGTCAATTTTTTTTTCTACCGGCACTAAAAAATGCATGAACAACCAAGCAGTGAGATAAGCAAACCCGCAAATAAAAAACAAAATATAATATCCGGTTGCTTTATCGCCGATGAGTTGGTAATGATCAAATAATTTTCCCGCGCTTTTGGCAATCATAATACCGCCCAATGCACCAAACATGCTGCCGATACCTGTAACAGATGCCGTCGCATTTTTAGGAAACATATCACTAACGGTTGTAAAAATATTAGCACTCCATGCTTGATGCGCCGCCATCGCTAATCCGATCACGCCGACAGCCAACCACATATTTATTGCACCTAAGTATTGCGCTGAAATTACCGGCACAACACAAAACGCATAAATCAACATAGCAGTTCTGCGTGCGGTGAAAACAGTTTTGCCGTTTTTTATAAAATACATCGGTAGCCATCCGCCTAAAATACTTCCTACTGTTGCCATTGTATATGCCAATGCAATCGGCAATGCAATTTGAGTTTTCGTTAAACCATATTGTTTTTCTAAAAAATCCGGCATCCAAAATAAATAGAACCACCAAACCGGGTCCGTTAAAAATTTGCCGAGCGCGAATGCCCAAGTTTGTTTGAACGTAAGTAGTTGCGACCAAGATAATTGTGTAGAGTCGCGAGCATCCCGTCCTTCGCTATCTATCGCCGAAGACGCGATCATTGTGTCTCTACCATTAGTTTCTTCTGCATCACTGTTAATATAATTCAGTTCGTCTTTTGAAACGCGCGGGTGCTTGGAAGGAATGTCGTAAATAAAATACCAACAAATCAGCCAAACAAAACCAATAAGCCCTGTTAAAATAAATGCCCACTGCCAACCCAAAGCTGACACAATAAACGGCACGGTCAAAGGCGCGAGAATAGCTCCGATGTTTGTGCCTGAATTGAAAATACCGGTGGCTAATGCACGTTCTTTTTTCGGAAACCATTCTGCAGTCGTTTTTATCGCTGCCGGAAAATTACCCGCTTCAGTGATGCCTAATGCTCCGCGTGCTATCATAAAACCAAAAGTACTTGCTGCCAATGCGTGTCCGATAGCGGCAAAACTCCACAAAGTTGTTGCCCAAGCATAACCTTTTTTTGTACCCATACTGTCTACGAGTCTGCCGGCAACTAAAAACCCTAAAGCATAGCAAAGTTGAAAAGCGATGACGATGTTGGCGTAATCCGTTTCTGTCCAAGTAAATTCTTTGGATAATGTAGATTTTAAAAGACTGATAACCGACCTGTCTAAATAATTGACGGTAGTAGCGAAAAAAATTAAAGCGCAGATTGTCCAGCGATAGCGTGTCATTGTTAATTCGTTGATTGGTTATTCGTTGATTGGTTATTCGTTGATTGGTTGATTAGTGATTGGTAAAATGGTAAATTCGTTGATTCACAAACCGCCAACGAATTAACGAATCAACAGCAAGGTATTGATTTTTAACTGCTCGTAGTCTTTATTTTTTAAAATTTCTTTTGTAATCAACTTACTACCTAAACCAACAGCAACTGCACCCGCATCGTACCAAGATTTTATATTTTCCGGATTAGCTTCTACACCCCCTGTAATGATAAATTTTAATGTCGGAAAGAGCGGTCTGATGGCTTTAATAAAATTTGTACCCAAAACATCACCCGGAAATAATTTTATCATCGTGCAATCTGCTAATTGTGCGGTATTTATTTCGGTCGGTGTCATGCAACCCGGTATCCAAACGATGTTATTTTTTTTTGCCACCTCGGAAATTTCTTTTTGAAAGGAAGGACTCACCAAAAAATCTGCGCGAATTGCGATATATTGAAGTGCATCAACTGCGCTTAAAATTGTACCGATGCCAATTTTTAAATCCGGCATTTTTTGATTTCTAAGTTCAATAAGTGCCGAAAAATTTTCTAAAGCATTTTTTCCTCTGTTCGTAAATTCGATGCAACGAATGCCTGCTGCATACAATGTTTCGGTAATTGCTTTGCAAGTTTCGACTTTATCATCATAGAACAAAGGTAAAATTCCTTGTTGTTCGATGCGCTCTTGGATTTTTACCCCAACCGCATTAGACATTATTTCTTCTCTACCTTCAAAATTATTATCCATTCGATTCAAAATTTCTTTAACTGTTTGTTGCGTAGCATCGCCGCGTTCTTGTAATTTTCCGAAAGCGGCGGATGCGGCAAAAATAATAATTTTTTGATGCTCAAAATTATTTAATGCCCCGTAAATTAATCCTGCCATGAAACAGTCGCCGCTACCGACTTTATCAATTACTTTTTCTGTTTTGAAAAGGGTAGAGACGTTGCATTGAAACGTCTCTGCTAAACGTGTATGCAATGTACCATAATAAAGCGTTTGTGCATCATCTGAAAATCGAAAAGTATTTGCAACAAATTGAACTTTAGGAAAATTTTTAAAAATAGCTGCACTTGTTTCGTTGGCTTGTTCTATACAATTTTCTTGATGCATCACATCTTTAACTTTATCGTTCAAAGGCGTACCTAACAAAATTTGCGCCGACCAAATATTACCCATAACGACATCGCATTGTGCCACTAACGGTTTTATAACCGCCGGAATATTTTTAACGTCTGTCCATAATTTGGCGCGATAGTTTAAGTCAATCGAAATTGTAATACCTTTTTGCGTAGCTACTTTCAGTGCTTCGTGACACACTGCCACTAAATTTTTATTTAAAGCCGGTACTATTGCACTGAAATGAAACCAATCACAATCTTCTAAAACTTTTTCCCAATCAATCATTCCGACTTTTAATTGACTGAATGAAGAGTGCGCTCTGTCGTAAACGACGCCGGCGTGTTTTATTTCTGCGCTTTCAGCCAAATAATAGCTACCGATGCGATCGCCGGTTTTCTTTATAGCGGATGTATCTATCTTTTTTTCTTCGAGACTATTTTCTATTTGTGTCGAAATAAAATTATCAGGCATGGCAGTACAATACTTCACCGGCACGTTCCAACTCGCTAACGCATTCGCCACATTTAATTCCGCTCCACCGAGATACACAGATAGTTTAGATTCGTCGAGCCGATTTTTTTCATTCGGCACAGCAAAACGAAAAAGTATTTCGCCGAATGAGCAGACTTTTTTTAACGCCGGTGTCATCATAAATCAAAATATTTTTTCGCGTTGTAGTAACAGATGTTTTTAATAATTTCTCCCATCCACTGTGCGTCATTGGGTAGTAAACCGTTTTCCATCTCCGTTGCAAACAAATTGCACAAAGTTCTTCGGAAGTATTCGTGTCGCGGAAAAGATAAAAAACTGCGGCTATCAGTCGTCATACCGATAAACGTGCTGATGATACCCATGTTCGATAGCGCGTTCAATTGTTTTTCCATACCATCTTTTTGATCTAAAAACCACCACGCCGAACCGAACTGCATCTTGCCGGAAATACTGCCATCGTTAAAATTCCCTGCCATCGTTGCCATCAATTCATTATCCGCCGGATTGAGGTTGTATAAAACCGTTTTTGCTAATTGATTGCTTACATCCAAAGCATCTAAAAATCGAGAAAGATGGACGGCTTGAGACCAATCACCAACAGAATCCGTTCCGACATCCGCACCCAAAAGCGCTGAGAAGCGCGTATTATTATTCCGAAGCGCACCGAGATGAAATTGTTGTACCCAACCGCGTGCGTGATA
>JAYTIA010000541.1:0-3630 GCA_043732145.1 Saprospiraceae bacterium | reverse complement strand
GGAAAATAAAATGGATAATAGATAATGGACTTACTGACGATGGACGATGAACAATAGACAATGGAAAAATAATTTGTCTATCAGCTATTTTTCATTTTTCATTTTCACTATGCTTTATTCGTTGTCCATTGTCTATTGTCCATCGTCAGTAAGTCCATCATCCATCGTCCATCATCTCATGCCGATTTTAGAAGAAACGACCGCACTCATTGTACGCGACTTAAATTTAACCACACCCGCTTCTATTCCGGATGAAGCCGCGCTATTAGATTATTTAAGCGATGTAGTGGCGCATCTAATCGAGCATAAACTCGATTTATTGATGAGTACTTTATATCGTTTAGATGTAGATGAAAAAAAAATTCATCAAGCCCTTTTGCCCGGTCAGTCGGATAATGCTAACGTAGCTTTGGCGAAATTAATTATTGAACGTCAAAAAAAACGCATTGAAACGAAACGGGCTTATTCCGTAAATAAAAATGTCACTGATGAAGAGTAAAACGACTCAGACTATAAAAATTATGTCAACTATGTGCCTATGCGGTTTATACATAATGCGCTACATCCGGTTTTAATCATGTTTTTTGAAAAAAAAATAGCATATTTCAATTGAATCTATTATTTTTGCACGCGCTTTTCAAGAAACTATCTATAATGCTTCGGGATGCGATAATTTATACTAAAATATGGACGCGCTGAAAGAGTTTATTATTCCGATTAAGGGATTGAGTAATAGCATTTATCGCTATACCTTTCATGTAAAACCCGATTTTTTTGCGCATTTTGAAAATACGGAAATAGAAAATGGTTTTTTTGATGTGGATGTAGTTTTAGATAAACGCCCGAGTTTCTTTGAAATGACTTTTGATATTAAAGGTAAATTCAGAACTGATTGCGATCGTTGTACCGCATCTATCGAATTGCCCTTGCTCAGCTCGCAAAATTTGACTGTGAAAATGAGCGAAGAAAAAGTGGAGGAAGATGCAGAAATTGCGTATATTCATCCTGATACAAGTCATTTTAATGTGGCAAAATATATCTACGAATTTATTTTGCTCTCCATGCCGTTCAATCGAACTTACGAATGCGAAAAAGAAAATCCGCGTCCGTGCGATATGACAGTATTGAAATTTTTGGAAAAATCTTCGGAAAGCGAAGAAAAAGGAGAAGAAAAGAAAAAAAATACGGGTAAAATAAATCCTTTCGACGATTTAAAAACCCTTTTTAATAGTGAGTTCAGTGAAAATTAGAAACGCAAAATAAGTATAGGTTGGTATTTTATTTATTTCGCGTACCTTAAACATTGAAAGCCGTGTCATTTTTGTATTATAAAAAAGTAAAAATATAAAGTCATGCCAAATCCGCGTAACAGACATTCACGCCAACGTAAACGTACCCGCCGCGGTCACGATAAAGCACTTATGCCGACACTCAGTGTTTGTAAAGTAACCGGCGAAACGCACATGCGTCACCATGCTTACAAACATGACGGTGATACTTATCATAAAGGCGTATTATTAATTAAAGGTAAAGTAGTGAAAGCTGTTGAAGAATAATTCAAGCAGCGGTAGTTTACCCGCGCATTAAAAAATTAAAAGCTCTTTTCGAAATACAATTTCATAAAGGGCTTTATTTGTTTATTGGTTTTATGACGCGGATTTATCTATATAAAAAATCCCGAATTTTCCGTTAAAGAAAATTCGGGATTTTTTTATACCTTGAAAAGCGTTTTAATTTTTCGTTATCGCCACCGGAATACAAGTAGCAGCCGCTGCAGCATTTATTGTCACCGATTTCGTTGTGCTACATCCGTTCGTATTTTTTAAAGTAATCGTGTGTGCAGCAATAGACAAACCCGAAATCGTTCCGCCACCGGGATAAGCACCGTAAGCACCGCCATCAACAGCAACCAAATCCGATGTCGTTACATTCACCAAACCACCAATCACGACACTTTCTGTACTTCCCGGACATGCTGCGGGTTTTGTCAACGTAAAATCCGGTAAAGGATTAACCGTTATCGTAAATGTTTGAGGCGTTCCCGTACAACCATTTGCAGTCGGTGTCACCGTTATCGTTGCCGTTACAGGAGAAGTTCCCGGATTTGTTGTTGCAAAAGAAGCAATATCTCCTGCTCCGCTTGCCGCTAAACCAATGCTTGTTGTATTATTCGTCCAAGCGTAAGTTGTACTCGTTACGGCAGAACCTCCAAAAGTAATTAACGTTGTACTTGCACCTGCACAAAGCGTTTGATTACTCGGAGTCGTAACTGTCGGTGTCGGATTAACCGTTATCGTAAATGTTTGAGGCGTTCCCGGACAACCGTTTGCCGTCGGTGTCACCGTTATCGTTGCCGTTACAGGAGAAGTTCCCGCATTTGTAGTCGCAAAAGAGGCAATGTCTCCCGTTCCGCTTGTCGCTAAACCGATGCTTGTCGTATTATTCGTCCAATCATAAGTTGTACCCGTTACGGCAGAACCTCCAAAATTAATTGCCGTTGTACTTGCACCCGCACAAATCGTTTGATTTAAAGGAGCTGTAACGGATGGTAAAGGATTAACGGTTAATGCAACCGGAGTTGTATTGTAGCACCCTGTTGTGTTATTAACAATTCTCGCATAAAGCGTTGTAGTTGCTGAAGTATAAGGAGAAGCTAAAGCATTAGAACCACTTTTTGCATCCGCTAAATTAGCGTGATATGAAACCGTTACACCCGACGCACTGCCGTTAATCGTAGAATCTAAACTTGTCAGTGTAAATGCTGCAGTTCCTACACCTGCCGTTGTTTCGCATAAAGTTGCCGAAGCAGTTGTTGCAATCGGTAGTGGATTGTAATTAATTGTGAAGACATCATTTTTTGCGGCACAACTTGTACCTGATGAATAATCGGCAGTTAAAATAAATGTGCCGGCACCTGTAACGTTGATGTTAGGAAAATTTGTTGCAAAATTTGTCGTATCTACATTGAAACTTGCTGCTGTTATCGCCGTAATTTCATTGCCGGCTGCTACACTCGAACTGTACCAATGATAATTTTTGTAAGCACTACCTGTATTATCGGGATTTAAGTGCACAACTTCGCCGGCACATACAGTTGTCGTAAATGTACAAGTGGCAGAACCGGTTGTAATTGTGCCTACTGCTGTTTGAGCGGATACCGCAAAACTTAAAGGCAGCAGTACCAATAAAAAAAGTTTTTTTAGTGAAAACATGGTTTTAAAAATAAATGGTTATGTAATTTTCTCGCAGCTTGAAATCTTTAATTAATCCATGAATTGTTTAATAAGATTTGACTTGCAATAGTTATTTTATATTATTATCAATGAATTACAAAAACCATGACAGAAATAAAAATCTGTTGAATTGAGTAAAAAAAATTGTAATGCTCAAGTTCTAAATGAAAATGACCCCATAGTCGTCAAAAAAAAGAACTTGAGTAGTTGCCACTATTCTTTACTCATTGTTTATTACTTCCTATATTTGTACCTGCGAAAACAATAAGGCTACTTCGGTATTTTATTTATTTCGCGTTTCCAAGTAAAATTATTTTAATGAAAAAAGAAAAAAATACCGTCGCTAAAAACGATAAAAAACTTACCACCAAAGAATTACAAGATGCCGTCCTTAAAT
>JAYTIA010000540.1:0-3635 GCA_043732145.1 Saprospiraceae bacterium | reverse complement strand
GTATGAGCGATAAACTCACAAGTTTCGGTGTATATGGTTTTCAATCGAATGCGGAAGATACCGGTTTAACGTCGGAATCGGTCGCTTTGATGCTTTGGTATTTCGTCGAAGGTTTTTATAACCGAAAAGGCGATTTTCCGATCTCCGCCGCTTTTAATCAACTTACGCAATATCTCGTAGATGTGAAAACGATGCAGCAACGTGTTTCGTTTTGGCGCAGCAATAAAAGCGGACGTTGGTGGATGGAAATTCCGATAAAATCGAAAAAGAAATTAGAACGTCATCGGCTCATATCGTGCAGCTATAACGATTATTTATTGGCGTGTAATGATGATTTATCCGAAAGATTGATGAATGCGTATAGGCGATTTGTTTAATTTTTATTCTTTTTTTTTAAAAAACGGTAAAAAATCGAATAAAAACACTGAAACTGCAAATTCGGCACTCTTGTTGAATTAATCCTTTTAAGGTATTTCAATGTTATTTTTTAAATAATCTTTTTTTACCTAATTATAAAAAGAATGATTATTTTTGTATTTTATTTATTTCGCGTTCCGTAGGCAATTCGGTATCAAATTTTCACAAGATTTTCATTTTTCATTTTTCATTCATTAAAAACACTACCCCGCCTTTTATGTACCATTGTTGAAAAACAATTTCTTAGTAAACATACTTATTTCCATTTATCACAATTATCGCTTACCCATGATAGAGAAACACAACCCAATTGTAAATATTATTATTGCTGATGATCACCAACTTTTCGTAGATAGTTTGAAATTATTGTTGAGCGCATCGGAATCACCGAAATTTGCAATTCAAGCCGTAGCTTATACCGGCGACGACTTATTAGGTGTATTGAGAATACATAAACCGGATTTACTTTTATTGGACATTAATTTGCCCGCTAAAAATGGTCTAGAGGTTTTACAAGAAGTGAAAAAATCTTTGAAAGGTACACGCATTTTGGTGCTGACGATGTACGACGATCCGAAAATAATTAAATCTGCTTTTGATAATAAAGTAGATGGTTATTTATTGAAAAATTGCGGTAAAGATGAATTGATGAAAGCCATCAATACTGTTCTTGAAGGCGATGTCTATGTCGGAAAAGGCGTGAGTGTTGCGAATCAACACATTGAGCCGACTTCTTTTGAAGATGTTTTTCAGAAAAAATTTCAACTCACAAAACGCGAAGTAGAAGTTTTGCGCCTCATCACACAAGCGCGCAATAACTTATCTATTGCGCAAGAGTTGTACATCAGTGAACAAACTGCTGCGGTACATCGCAAAAATATCATGCGCAAAATCGGTGTCAACTCTACAGTAGCCCTTATTCGTGTAGCTTACGATAATAATTTAATTTAAAAGATTGAAGTCACATGAACTATGATTTATCCGATTAAAATGATTGGCGGCATTTCTAATTCTACAAATCATAATAATCATAAAAATCATAGTTCAGACAATAAAAAAAACGCACAGGGAAAAATCATTTTTCTTTGTGCGTTTTTTTTTAAAATTTCTCTTTCCTCATTTATTTTATAATGGCTACCTCTCCTGAATACTCATAAGGTACGTCTAATCCGCCTTGATTGACGGTAAATTGTAATTGCCAAATATAAATACCGGTCGGACTGTCATTGTTGCGGTATTTTCCGTCCCATTTATCATTGATATTTTCGGAAAGAAAAACATGATTACCCCATTTATCGAACACATCAAATTTATAAGAAATAATTGGTTGTGTTGAAGCAATATAAGGTTGGAACAAATCATTAATGCCGTCGCCATTCGGAGAAAAAGCGGTGGGAATGTAGGCTTTTACATGACAATCGTAAGGACGCACATTTATTGTATCGGTATGCATGGTGCATCTGTTTTTCAAAGTCACCCAATACAAACCGGTTTTTGAGATTTTAATATTGGGTTGCGTAGAATTATCAGACCAAAAAAATTTTGTGCCGGCGGTATCTTGCGTTGCTATCAACGTTAGAGTATCGTTCTTGCACAAATTTGTATCACGCGCTAACCAATTAGTACGTGCGGGTAAATGTTTGATTTCCATTTGCGTTTCAAACATCGGACACAAACCGTCAGGGGTTACTTTTAATTTATAAATACCTGTATTTTTAAAATAACGTTCCGGTTTTGTCGAGCCGTTATCCCATTCATAAGTCGCTTTAAAATGTTGCAATTTCGGGTCAACGAAAATAGAATCGCCGATACAAATGGTGGTATCGTGCGGTAATCTTACATCTAATTCGTAAAGCGACACATCATCAACGCGATAAAAAGCGTCTGACACATCGGGTGCACCTACAAGTTTTATTTTTTTAGTTTTACTATCTGTATCGAAATTGCCAATCGTTGCGTAATTTTCATCACCCTTTGACGTGAAGCAACCTGAAATTTTTGTCCAATTACCAAGAATAACATTGCCGTCGTTTTTTATTTCAATATCACCGCCGACCGCGAGTCCCCCACTGAATTTTCCGCGTGTACAAAAACAATCACTTGTAATTCTAGCGGCTTGATTATTTGTGGCATAATCACTCAATAAAACGGCGGGATTATCTTCTAAACGCATATACATTTCAAAATAGTAAATCTTATTTTTCGTGAGCGTTCTTTTTAAAGGCGTATAAAGATAAGTACGTTGAAGTGTGTCGTGAATGACGAAACCATAAGTATGCAAATGTCCTTCATGTTTGCCGGAATGTGCCAATGAATCAATCGCATAACCGTTGCCGACAAGATTGCCGCAAGAATCTGCGCCCGGCAAATGTTGACCGAGTCCGCCGGAGATAGCGTACCAATAAGCAATTTGATTATTTTTTAGAAGCGGATTACAACTCGTCAAATCTTCAAAACCGGGATTTTGAATGAGGTTTTCTTGCGCAATCATTTTTACCCCAAGCGGCAAGCAAAGGCAGAGCAGAAAAAATATTTTTAAAATCGTGCGCACTATATAATTGGTCATTATTTTTATCCGCTTCGAGCGGTTTTATACTCTCGTAAAAATAATAAATACCAGCCGAAAACTGTTAAATAAAGTTTACATTTTTAAAAAACCACTAAATTTTAGTGTGCTTAAAAAAAGCTTCGATTAAAGCGTGATAATCTGCAATTTCTTTATCAATTTTTTCATTCGACCAACCTAAGACCTCACCCATTAAAATGGCAACGACCGATGCTGCTTCTGATGCTGCACGCCAATCTGCAATTTCTAAACGGGTGCGACGCGCTAAAAAATCGCGCACGGTTAATGCCATTTCTTCGCGAGCGGCATAAATCACTTCTGCTTTTAAAATTGGATAATCCGGCATTAAGATTTTAGACCAAAGAGGATTTTCTTTTGCCGTTATTAAAACTTTATCGGCATGGGAGCCGTATTTTGAAATTAAATGAGCTGCTATAGTTTCATTCAGTCCGAATTTTTCATTGCACATTTGAATGAAACCATCGTTTATTTTATCGCCGCCGAAAAGAATATATTTTTCCGTTTTACACACGCCGATTTTTCCGGTCAATATGTTATCAACTACATCAACCGTATCTTTTGCCATGAGGCGATAAGTTGTCCATTTTCCGCCCAGCAAACTGATGAGTCCACTTTGCGTATCCGTTTCTAC